>JAMDDA010000068.1 GCA_023488925.1 Actinomycetota bacterium | reverse complement strand
CTCTCACGAGCGCGCCCTTCGTGCTTCCGCCGCCAGGCGCGCGGACACCTAGGCCGGCCGCCACCCGCCGCGGCTGGGGCCGAGCGGGCCGGGTGCTTTGCCGGCGGCCTGCCTTCTCAGCCGGGTGATTTGCCGGCGGCCTGCCTTCTCAGGTAACGGGGAGGAACTCCTCGCGCCGGGAGCGTAGCTCGCGTGCGATGTGGTCGAGGATGATCTCGGCGATGGTCTCCTTGGGTGCCCGTTCCACGCGGCTCTCCCCCTGCGGCGTCAGGATGACCACCTCGTTGTAGTCGGAGTTGAAGCCGATGTCGCTGCGGGAGATGTCGTTGAAAACGATCATGTCGAGGTTCTTGCGCTCCAGCTTGTCCCGCGCCCGGGCCAACCCCTCCATGCCGTACTCGGCGGCAAACCCCACCACGTACTGCTTCCCCTCCTTCCGGGTGGCCACCTCACACAGGATGTCGGTAGTCGGTACCAGACTCACCGAGAGGTCGGCGTGGCTCTTGCCGATCTTGCCGCCGGCCGGCGCCACCACGGAGTAGTCGGCCACGGCGGCCGCCATGATGAGGATGTCGGTCTCGGGCAGGAGGCGCATGACCTCCTGGTACATCTCGGCGGCCGTGGGCGTTTCGATCTCGGTCACTCCGGGCGCCCGGGGTAGGTCCACGTTGGCTTTGACCAGGTGAACCACGGCGCCCCGGTCGAAGGCTCCCCGGGCCAAAGCCGCCCCCATCTTGCCCGAGCTACGATTGCCGATATAGCGGACGGCGTCGATAGGCTCGCGAGTGCCGCCCGAGGTGATGACCACGTGCAGTCCGCGCAGGTCGGTCTTGCGCTCCACCTGCAGGCGGTACTTCACCTCGGCCACGATACTCTCCGGGTCGGCCATCCGGCCGGAGCCGTACACGCCGCAGGCGAGCTCCCCCGCCCCGGGTTCCACGACGTACACACCACGCTCCCGGAGCACGGCCACATTGCTCTGGGTGGCCGGGTGGCGCCACATGTTGGTATTCATGGAAGGCGCCACGACCACCGTGCCGGCGTAGGCCAGATAGGTGGCCGTGAGCAGGTTGTCCGCGAAACCGGCGGCCATCTTGGCCAGGGTGTTGGCCGTAGCCGGAGCGATGACCATGATGTCGGCGACGTTGCCCTCTTCGATGTGGGCGATGGTCGAGTCGGCCCGCAGCATCTCGCCCACGTGCACCTGGTGGCCGGAGAGCGTCTCGAAAGTGAGCGGAGTGACGAAGCGGGTCGCCGCCTCGGTCATCATCACCCGCACTTCCATCCCGGCCTTTTGGAAGCCGCGCAGCAGCTCGGCAGCTTTGTAGGCGGCGATGCCTCCGGTGACTCCGAGCAGAACGGTGGGTTGACCGGTCATGAGGCGTGAGGCCGGCGCTGGCCTCGTGGACTAGCTCTCGCGGATGCGGTAGCCGATCTCGCCGCGGGCTACCTCTTCCATGGCGATGGTGAGGTAGTTCCGCGATCCGGAAGTCACCAAGGGCGGGGCGATGTCCTCGAAGCCCCCACCCTCGCCCAGACTGCGGTAGTAGCTGTTGATCTGCCGCGCACGCTTGGAAGTGACCATGACCGCCGCATAGCGGCTGGGCTTCTCCGTAGGGTCTTCTTGGGTCGACATCATGCCCTTGATGATCTGTTCCACAGTGGGCTTGTTCATGCCGGCGGCCACCTCTCCGGATCGTTCTTGCGGATGTCTTCGATCACGCCGATCAGCGCCTCGGCGGCGACATCGACGTCCTCGTTCACTATAACATAGTGGAATTCGCGGGATTCCCGGAGCATGTCGCGGGCGAGCTCGTCCATCTCCTCGCGGGCGTGATCCATGCGCTTGGCGATGGCCTCTTCGGATTCCGTGTTTCGCCGGCGGAGGCGTTGCTCCAGCTCCTGCAGGTCCGGCGGCGCGATGAAAACCAGGACCGCGTCTCGGACACGCTCCCTGATCTGCCGGGCTCCTTGCAGCTCGATTTCGAGGATCACGTCTCGTCCGGCCTCCAGGTGGGTCCGCACAGGCGCCTCCGGAGTACCGTAGAGATTGCCGCCGTACTCGGCCCACTCGAGAAAAGCGCCGGCTTCCACCCGGCGCAGGAATTCCTCGCGGCCCATGAAGAAATATTCGCGCCCTTCCCGTTCGCCGGCCCGCCGCGGGCGGGTGGTTGCCGATACCGATACGACCAGATCCCGGAAATGGGGCAGGACGCGGGCAATCAGCGTACCCTTCCCGGCGCCGGAGGGTCCGGAGATGACGATCAACTTGGCGATGGCCGCCTCGGGCGTCAGTCTCTCAGAATCTCGACCAACTCGCGGCGTTGCCGCGGAGTGAGGCCGATGACGGTCTTCGAAGGGCTTACCCGGCAGCGCTCGAGCACCCGCGTGGTCTTCACCCGCCCGTACTTCGGCACGGCCATGATCAGATCGAACACCTTCGCCGTGTGCAGGTATTCGGGAGGATCGCTGAGAACTTCGTGAAGGCACACTTCGCCCTTGCGGAGCAGTTCCTTGAGCTTCGCCCTCTCGGTCCGAATGCCGTTGGCTCTCTGCAAGGCCTCCAACCGCTGTTGGCGCGTCCGCTCGGGCGTCTGCGTCGATGTGGCAGGGGGCTTACTCATAGACGGAATTATACTCATGGGGTCGGTGGGCGCAACACGTTTCTCGGGTTTTTCACACCGCGGTGGGCGCACCCGATGAGATCCGCCAACGTCCAGCGGCGGTCCGCGAGGGCGTGGGCCAGCTCCTGCACTAGCCGGGCCGGCAGCCAGGGGTCGCGGAAACCGGCGGCACCCACGGCCACCACCCGGGCACCGCAGGCCATGAAGTCGAGGACGTCTCCCACCGAGCACACCCCTCCCATACCGACGATGGGGAGACCGACGGCCGCGGCCACCTCGAAGACCAACCGGAGAGCCAGCGGCTTCACGGCCGGTCCGGAGAGCCCCCCGGTGGCACCCCCCAGATAGGGCCGCAGGGTCACCCGGTCGAGCACGAGACCTTTGAAGGTGTTGACCAGGGACAAAGCCGAGGCCCCGGCCTCGGCCGCCGCCCGGGCGATGGGCACGATGTCGGTGACATTCGGAGTCAGTTTGACCACGAGCAGCCCCGGCCATTCGACGCGCGCTCCGGCTACGGCGCTCCGGGTCTCGGCGGGATCGGTCCCGATGGAGATGCACCCCGAGTGCACGTTGGGGCAGGAGACGTTGAGTTCCAGGCCCACGCGCGTGGTCCAGGCAGACGGGTCCGCTCCCAAGAGCGCTTCCACTCCCCGACGCAGCCGGGCCGCCAACAGGCCATACTCTTCGGGACTGAAGCCGCCCACATTCAGGATTATCGGCCGGGGCAAAGCCAACAGCCGGGGTAGCTCCTCTTCCACGAAAGCCTCCACGCCCGCGTTGGGGAGGCCGATGGAGTTGAGCAGGCCCGCCTCGGTCTCCACGATGCGGGGCGGCTCGTTGCCGCGGCGGGGGCGGAGCGTGACGGTTTTCGGCACGTAGGCGGCCACCGGAGGTTCGCGCAGCAGCGCCGGCTCCTCCAGGGCGGCGGCTGCCTCGAAAAGGTCGAGGGTCCCGGACGCGTTGACGAGGGGGTGAGCCAAGCGGAGGGGACCCAGGTCGACGGAGAGATCAGGCAGCCCGGCGGTCACCGGTCCTCACTCTCCCCGCTTCCCGAGCCGGCGCACGCACCGCCGCCCTCACCGAAAGCCTCCGCCCCGGCGAACACCGGTCCGCGCCGGCAAACCTCGGCCAGGGAGCCGTCGCTCAACCGGACGACGCATCCGTGACAGGAACCGACTCCACACGCCATGGCCGCTTCCAGACTGAACCAGGCGGGCACGCCCCCCGCCCCCCGGCACACCTCCCAGACGGCCGCGCACATGCCGTGTGACCCGCAGGCCAGCACCGCGTCGCCCGGCCGCAGCGCGGCCTCCGCGAGCAGGGTGGTCACCAGGCCGGACCGACCGAAACTGCCATCCTCAGAGATCACCCCCAGCTCGGCGGAGACCCCCACGGCGCGGAGACCCTCGATAGCACTCTCGAAGCGGCCGAGAGCTTCGGCCTGCACGCCGTCCCGGAAGCCGAAAAGGGTCAGGACAGCGGGCAGACCGCCGGCGACGGCACGGCTCTTCAGATCCTCGAGCACAAAAAGGAACGGAGCCACACCCACGCCGCCGGCGACGATGACCAAACGGCCGCGGGCAGGGCCGGCCGAGGCGCCCGGAACAGAGCCAGGCGCGCCGCCCGGGACAAGGCCAGCCGAGGCCCCGGGGACAGAGCTGGCCGAGCCCCCGGGGACAGGACCACGCGCGCCGCCGCAGGCAGTAACGGCCGCCTGTATATCAAACCCGCGGCCCAGCGGCCCGAGGATCCACACGCCCTCCCCCACGCCCGCCGTAGCCAACTCCTCGGTTCCCGGGCCCACCGGAGAGACGAGAAACTCCACCTCTTCTCGTCTCTGCCGGTGCACGCTGAACGCCCGCGGCAGAAAGCGGCGGGAGGCTTCGTGTTGCAGAAGAGCGAACTGACCGGGAGAGCCACCGGGCCAACCA
>JAMDDA010000121.1 GCA_023488925.1 Actinomycetota bacterium | reverse complement strand
TGTGGGCCGGGGCGCCGCGGCGCGGTACCGACGCCCGGGGCGCCGGAGCCTGGGGGCCCCGTGGGTCGGGGCGCCGCGGCGCGGCTCAGCCTTCCGGGCCACCGGGTCGCAGCCCCTCCAGCACCAGGTCTATGAGCGTCCCGGCCAGAGCCCCGTGGTCGACGGGTCTCCCCCCGAGGCCGCGGCTCACGTGCCCCACACGCGCGGCGGCCAGCAACACCAGGGCCACATGGTGAGGGTCCAAGCGGCGGAACTCCCCGGTGTCGGCTCCCTCGGCGACGACCGCGGCCAGCAGGTCGGCCAGCACGCGTTCAGTGGCTATCACCATCTGCCGGAGCTCCGGGTCGGCGAACAGGGAAGGGTCCCGGTGCACCACGGTGGCCATGCCCACCTCCGCCGCCATGAGGTTCACGTAGGCAGTCAGGGCATTTCCCAGCCTCTCGGCGCAGCACCCTCCCCGCTCCAAGGCGGCCCGCACCTCGGCCTGCTTGCGGGCACAGTGCTCCTCGACCAGAGCCAGCATGATGCCCCGCTTGGAGCCGAAGTGGTAATACAACGCGGGAACCGTGACACCCACGCCCTCGGCTATGGCCCGCACCGAGGTGCCGTGGTACCCCAGCCGGGCGAACAGCGCTCCGGCCACCGAGAGGATCCGCTCCTTGACGCTCTCTTCCCCGATGTGTTTCAATGTGCCGTCCCTCTTAGCGAGCGCTAACTATAACACGGGAGCCGCCGTCCCTGGGCGGTCCGGTTTGCAGGAGAGAGGTTTTCGATGACAGGACTTTCGCGAGGCAGGCTCTGGGCGGTCATGGCCGGTGTGGGGCTGGGAATGCTGCTGGCCGCCCTCGACCAAACGGTGGTGTCCACGGCCATGCCCAAGGTGGTGGCCCACCTCGGCGGATTCTCTCTTTACTCCTGGGTGTTCACCGCCTACATGTTGACCTCCACCACCACCGTGCCCATCTACGGGAAGCTCTCCGACCTTTACGGCCGCAAGATCTTCTTCCTGTGGGGCATGATCGTGTTCATGGTGGCCTCCGTCCTCAGCGGGCGTTCCGGAAGCATGACCCAACTGATAGTCTTCCGGGGACTGCAGGGTATCGGCGCCGGTGCCCTCATGCCCGTGGCGCTGGCCATCATCGGCGACCTCTTCCCCCCCGGAGAACGCGGCAAGGTACAGGGGTTGATGGGCACGGTCTTCGGTATCTCGAGTGTGGTCGGCCCGAGCCTGGGCGGATACATCACCGACAACCTGAACTGGCGCTGGGTGTTCTACGTCAACATTCCCATAGGGATCCTGGCGGTGATCGTCGTGGTCCTCACCATGCCGCGCGAGCGGCGGGAGCGCGCCAACCGGCCCATCGACTACCTGGGCGCGGCCACTTTGGTGGCGGCCCTGGTCCCCTTGTTGCTGGCTCTGTCGGAGGTTGGTGACGCACATCCCTGGCTTTCCGCCTACATCCTCGGGCTCTTGGCCGGGGCGGCGGTGATGTTGGTCGTCTTCCTGGTAGTGGAAGCACGCGCCCAGGAGCCCCTCCTCCCCCTCGACCTCTTCCGCAACCGCATCTTCACGGTCTCGGTAGCGGCCGTCTTCCTGTCGGCCGCGGGCATGTTCGGCGCCATCATGTTCATTCCGCTCTTCGTGCAGGGCGTAGTCGGTACCTCGGCCACCAACTCCGGCTACATCCTCACCCCCATGATGTTCTCTCTCATCGCATCCTCGGTGATCGGGGGTCAACTCATCAGCCGCTGGGGGCGCTACCGGATCCTCGCCCTGGGTGGCCTGGCCACCATGACCCTCGGCATGTTTCTGCTGTCGCGGATGGGCACCACGACCACGAGCGCGGTGACCGTGCGCAACATGATCATCACCGGCCTCGGTCTGGGCGTCACCATGCCCCTCTACGTGATCGCCGTGCAGAACGCCTTTCCCCACGCGCGCATGGGGGTGGTCACCAGCTCGGTGGCATTCTTCCGGAGCATCGGCGGCACGGTGGGGGTGGCCGTGATGGGGAGCGTCATGGCGGACAGCTTCAGCCGCCGCCTGGCGGAGGGCCTGCCGGCGCCCTTGAAGGCGGCCATGCCCCCCCAAGCGTTGGCAGCGTTGAGTAACCCCCAGGCACTGCTCAGCCCTGAAGCCAAGGCCGCCATCGGCGCCCAGCTGCCCCCGGGGCAAGCAGGACTGGCCGCCCAGCTCTTCGACGCTCTGCGCTCCGCCCTGGCCGGTTCGATCACCGAAGTCTTTCTCATAGGCGCAATCGTGGCAGGCGCGGCCTGGGTGGTCAACCTGTTCCTGCGCGAGATCCCCCTGCGCAAGACCCACGAAGCGCCCGCGGAAGCCCCGGCCGGTCTGCCCGCCGAGGCCCCGGCGGCTTCGACCAGCGAGGCCCCGGCGACCCGGCCCGGACGCACCGCCGCCCGAGCGGCCGAGGAGAGCACAACCTAAGGAGGCTGTCGAAGAACCCGGGATCACGCCACGTTCGGCTGCGGCCAAGAGCCAGGGTGCAGCGGTTATTCGTCTCCGCACGTGGCGGTCACGGTCTTTGTCAACAGCCTCCTGGAGCCCGTTCTCCCAAGCCCCCCCACCACACCTGCCGCCCCGCGCCCGGGCGCGACGGCGCCCTGCAAGGCCTGCGGCGTGATGGCTGTCACCCGCCGCCCCGCGCCCGGGCGCGTCCCAGTGCCGCTTCCAGATCGGCGGGGAGCGCGGACTCCACCCGCACGACCTCCCCGGTGACCGGGTGCAGGAAGACGAGGCGCCAGCTGTGCAAGAACTGGCGCCCCACCTCCAGAGGGTCACGCCGGGCGTAGGTGGGGTCACCAACCACCGGGTGGCCGATGGCCAGGAAATGCACCCGGATCTGATGGGTGCGGCCGGTGTCGAGCCGCACTTCCACCAGCGTGTATGCCCCCAAGCGCTCCCGCACTGCGAAATGGGTCACGGCGGCCCGCGGAGCCACCCCGCCCACGACCATGGTCTTCCGGCGGGCCGGATCCCGGCCGACGGGCGCGTCGATTGTGCCGGTCGCGGCGGCGGGATTCCCGTGGATCAGCGCCAAGTAGCGCCGATCCACCCGTCGCTCCCGGATCATCTCCTGCAGTCGCCGGTGCACCCCGGCATCCTTGGCGACGATGAGCAGCCCGCTGGTCTCCCGGTCCAGGCGGTGGACTATGCCCGGCCGAAAGTCCTCGCCCCCCGCGAGGCCGTGGTGGCGCAGAGCGTCGACCAGGGTGCCGGCGGCGTGCCCCGGGGAACGATGCACCACCATGCCCGCCGGTTTGTCGGCCACCAAGAGCCAACGATCCTCGTAGGGCACGGACACCTCGAGAGCGGGAACCGCGAGCACGGGGGCCGCGAGAGCGGGAACCGCAGGCACGGGGGCCGCGAGAGCGGGAACCGCGGGGGCGGCCGCCTGCGCCTGGTACTCCGTACCCGCCTGCTCCCCCCCGGCGGAGCCCAAACCGCGCACGACCACGACCTCGCCCGCGGTCACGCGGTAGCTCTTCGGGCGGACCCGGCCGTCGACCCTGACGGCGGCCGCCGCCAGGAGGGCGGCGGCCTGAGACCGGCTACCTACAGCCTCTCTGTTCCCCAGGAACACGTCGAGGCGCAGACCTTCTTCGCCCGCACTCACCACGAACCGCACACTGCACTCACCCGGAGGAACGTTCCCGTTCAGCTTCCGGCCTCCCCGCCGCCCGCACCGGCCCCGGCGGACGACTTCCCTCCGCCACCGGCCAGGCTCACGGCTACCAACACGACACCAACCACGATGAAAATGTCGGCCAGGTTGAAGTTCGGCCAATGAGGCAGCTTGAGGAAGTCGGTGACCTGCCCCGTCGTCGCCCGCTCCACCAGGTTCCCCAGGCTGCCGCCGATCAGGAGGCCGCCGGCCAGGCCGGCGGGTATGGACCGTCGTTCCACGATGACGTAGGCCACGATCACGCAAAGCGCGGCGGCGGCGGCCAGCTGAATCAGGAACGACCGGCCGGCGAGCATGCCGAAAGCCACCCCCTTGTTGGCCACCAGCTGCAGGTCAAGCAGGGGCAGGAAGCCCCGGCGCTCACCGGGAAGAAGCGCGCCCTGGGCCCACCTCTTCGCAACGAAGTCGAGCGCGAACGACGCCGATGCCGTGACGGCGGCCAGGCTCCACTTGAGTCTGGCCCCTCCCCTGCGGCCGCGCTCGAATACCGATCCCATGCAGCGGTGGCGGTGTCGGGCGGCGCGCTAGAGTCCGCGCTCTTCCAACCGTTTGCAGTCCACACACAGGGTGGCGTAAGGCGCTACCTCCAACCTGCCGCCGCCGATCTCCCCACCGCATGTGTCACAACGGCCGTAGCTACCCTCCTCGAGCTTCTGGAGGGCCCGCTCGATCTGGGCCAGTGTAGCGCGGGCGTTCTCTTCCAGAGTGAGGTCGATCTCGCGATCGAGAGTCACGGCGGCCGTCTCGGCAAGGTGTTGATCGTAGGGGCTCTCGTCGGACGCCTCTCCCAGCGATTCGGAAAGCTCCTCCTCGAGAGCCTGGACCTCTTTCTCCCAATGGGCGCGCTCCTCCAGGAGCCGCCGCCGCAC
>JAMDDA010000043.1:2830-4603 GCA_023488925.1 Actinomycetota bacterium | reverse complement strand
CCACCGAGCGCGGGTTCCGCGACTTCGTCGACCGGCTCATCCAGAAGACGTCGCTGCGGGAGACAGCCCAAGCGCCGCTTGCCTTGGAGATGCTCGCCCACGAGGTCGACGAGGCGCGCAGCACGTCGTTCTTGCGGAAGGCGCCGTCGACCACCCGCACGAACGCCACCACGCCCCGATACTGGTCGTAGATGGAGTCGAAGATCAGAGCGCGGGCCGGCCCCTCGGGGTCGCCGCAAGGGCGGCGGGATGCGCTCCACGATCGCCTCCAGTACGGCCTCCACCCCCTCACCGGTCTTGGCCGAAATACGCAGCACGTCCTCGGGGGCCACCCCGATGAGGTTGGAGATCTCCTCGGCGCGCTTCTCCGGCTCGGCCCCGGGCAGGTCGATCTTGTTCAAGATGGGGATGATCTCGAGGTTGTTCTCCAGAGCCAGGTAGGTGTTGGCCAGAGTCTGCGCCTCGATGCCCTGACTTGCGTCCACCACCAGCAGAGCGCCCTCGCAGGCGGCCAGACTGCGGGACACCTCATAGGTGAAATCAACGTGGCCCGGCGTGTCGATCAGGTTGAACTGGTAGTCGCGCCCGTCCTTGGCCCGGTAGTAGACCCGCACGGCCTGCGCCTTGATGGTGATGCCCCGCTCCCGCTCGATGTCCATGCGGTCGAGCATCTGCTCGCGCATCTCCCGCTCGGCCACCGTGTGGGTGATCTGCAAGACCCGGTCGGCCAACGTCGACTTGCCGTGGTCGATGTGCGCGATGATGGAGAAGTTGCGGATGTGGGCGAACGCTGACATAGGGCAGGTATTGTACCGCAGCGGAGACCCGCCCAAGCGCAAGCGGCGCCCGGTTCCGCGGCGGGTCTGCGGCGGCCGATACGGCTACCCGGCCCGGCCGCGGCCGGGAGTCGGACTGCGGTGAATCCTGGTCTACTCAGGTGGTGGTCCCAGGCCCGCGGGGCGGCGTGCCGGCAGGTGAAGAGGGACGGCGGGGCGGTCGCCCGCGGGGCGGCGTGCCGGCAGGTGAAGAGGGACGGCGTCACTTGGTTCCCCCTATCGGCATCATCGAGCGCGCCACGGCGAGCATCTCCTCCCGGTCGTATTGGTAGGAGAGCGTGTTGGACAGCCAGTAGAGGACGTCGCCCCGCCTCCACCAGATGTGATCGACCTTGTCGCCCACGCTCACCACGGTGAGCGCAAGCCCGCCGACGGTCACCGTCTCCCCGTCGGAGGCGGCGGGGGCGTCGACGAAGGTGGTCTCCATGAGGCCCAAGTACTGGTCCTGCCGCCCCAGCCGGTACATCACCTTCAGTGCTTTCTCTGCTCCCTTGTCGGTCTGGAGGGGGTAGATCCGGAACCCGGCGTAGGTGGCTCCCGGCGGGAGCACGCCGGGAGCCATGACCGGGAACCCCGCGGCGCCGGCCAGGTACTGCCACACCCGAGCGTTCGGCACAGGCGGGTCGGTGACCGGGGCAGGCGCCGACCCCGGCAGAACGAAGTCGGCCCCCAGCACGAGGGCCACGTGCCGCCAGGTATTGTCCTCCACCAGCTTGAAGACGCCCACCGCCTCCGAGACCCGGGCCGCCTCGGCCGTCTGGTCGGCCGGGTAGACGATGGCCGAACGGGCGATCCGGCCGCCGGGAGCATCCCCCACGGCGCGGAGGCGCGCCCCGAGCCCCTCGCTCATGGCGACGACCCGAAACAGCATGACCAGCTCGGCCGGAAGCTGCAGGCAGTGGCGCCTGGCGATGGCTATCACCTCGCGGCTGATGAA
>JAMDDA010000043.1:0-2820 GCA_023488925.1 Actinomycetota bacterium | reverse complement strand
CGGGCGGTCGCCTTTGCCTCTCCGTTCCGGCTGTTGGCATTCAGCACTTCGACAGAGATGCCGGCCAGATCGAGCTCCGGAGCCGGCGCGGCCCCGACGGCCGTGGTGGTCGGGGTGGAGGTCGGGGCGAGGGTCGTGGTGGCAGCCCCACCCGATCCGGCCACTCTTCCTGCCGATGCCTCGGGGGGAGCGAGCAGGTTCTCCACGGCCGCACGGATGGTCTCCTCGTTGGCGATGACGTAGTCGACCCCGCCTATCGTCTCGTCCCGCGCGCCCTGGAGAGTCACCTGCCTCACCCTCGCCGAGCGCAGCTTGACCCCCCAGTAGGCCAGCTTGAAGACGTCGCCGGTGCTCATGGTCGTGGTGGCGTTCTCCGCCAGCAGGTCGGCCACCTGCGGCAGCCGGACCAGGGCGTTCCAGCCCATGGCCTGCTCTTTGGCCGAGCGGAGGAAGCGTTGCTGCCGATCGATGCGCCCGTAGTCGCTGTTGAGGTCGTGCCGGAAACGCACGTACTGCAGGGCCTGGTCGCCCGCCAGCCGCTGATAGCCCGGTTGCACGTCGATGTGTTCGTAGTTGGGGTCGTCGGCGTAGTAACGCCGGTCGACATCGACGTACACGCCACCGAGAGAGGTGGTGATCCGGCGGAACGCCTCGAAGTCCACGTTGATGTAGAAGTCGAAGTAGAGCCCGGTCACGGCGCGGACGGTCTCGATGGCGAGCGCATCGCCCCCGAAGGCGTAGGCGGCGTTGATCTTCTGTAAACCGTGCCCGGCGATCTCGACCCGCAGGTCACGCGGCAGGGAGAGGATGGAGGCGAAGTCGGCGTCCGGATCGAGATGGACGATCATGATCGTGTCCGAGCGGCCGTTCTCTTCCTGCCCGTCGGCCCGTTTGTCGGACCCCAGCACCAGGATGTTCATGGCTCGGCCCGGGTTGGCGGGCGCAGCGGGGGTGACGCCGATGCCTCGAGCCGAGCTCGCCGAGAGCGCTTCGTACACCTGGGGATCCACGTTCCGGTGCGACTTCGAGAGCACGATGCTCGTCCACGCGTAGACGCCGCCCGCCGCGATGCCGGCCAGAGCGACAAGAAGGCCCAGGATCAAGAGCGCGAGACGCAGCCGGCGGCGGCGCGGCTCAGGGCCTTCCGCGGTGTAGAGCGTGTAGGGCTTCTCGCTCAGGCGAAGACTCCAGGTCCGGGGTGTGGCGACGATTGTACTCCCCGCCGACAGTCCGGCCAACGCCGGCCTACTCCGGCGCCGCGCAGCCGCGGGGCGCAGCTTCGTCCAGCCAGCCACCGGGCGACTGCCGCCCGTGGCCCGGCGCGGCCCCCAGGCGCAGACGGCGGCTCACCGGGCCGTTCACCCCAGCACCTCTCGGAAGACCCGGGCGAAGTTCCCGTAGCAGACCTTCTCGACCTGGGAATGACTGAGGCCGCTCTTCTCGAGCAACTCGGCGATGCGCGGGTAGTCGGCGACACCGTCCAGGCCCAGAGGAGTGCTGTCGACGCCGTCCAGATCCCCGCCCAGCCCGACGCAGTCCTCGCCCCCCACGGCGATGGCCCACCGGACGTGCTCCACGACGAGCTCGAGCGGTGGCCGGGGGATCCGGCCGAGAGCCACCGAGCTGATCTCCCCGGCCTCGTCGAAGGTCTTCTCGCCGGCGTTCACGCTGCGGAAGAACTCCTCTCGCACCGCTTTCGCACGCGCGTAGAACTCCGGCGACAGGAATCCCGAGCCCAGGTTGATGCCCATGACCCCGCCGCAGTGCCCCAGGGTGCGGATCATGTCGTCGGTGAGGTTGCGCTCGTTGGGGCAGAGCGACCGGCAGTTGCTGTGACTGGCGATGAAGGGCTTGGAGGCCACCGAGCGGACATCGCCGAAGGCGGCATCCGACACATGAGAGACGTCGACCATTATGCCCAGCTCCTCGCAGGCCTCCACGAGAGCAAAGCCCTTCGCGGTCAGCCCGGACCGCCCACCGAACACCGTGCCGCAGAACGGATTATCGCTCCAGGCCAGGGTCAGCAACCTCACCCCCGCCCGGTGGAAGACGGGAAGGTTGTCCACGTTTCCCATCAAGGGGTCCGCTCCTTCGAGACTCGCGATGACGGCAATCCTCGCCCCGTCGGCGCAGGCCCCGGCGGCCGCCCGCCCGGTTGTGGCGAGGAAGAGGTCGTCGGGGTGCGTCTCGCAAAGTGCCCGCACCGCGTTGACCATCTCCAGCCCCACCTCGAACTCCCGGCCGGCATACGCCCCGCTCCACGCCCAGCTCGCGAAGACCTGAGCACACACGCCCGCCTGCCGCAGTCCCGGCAGCGTCACGTGCATGCCGGTTTCAGCCGTGAAGTCGCCGTTCCGTACGCGGATCTTGCCGATCGTATCGCAGTGGGCGTCGAAGAATCGCATCGTGTCTGCTCCTCGATTGGGCGGGGCCGGAGGAGCAACCATAGCGCACTGTGGGCGAGGTGGCCCGGCAGGTCCTGTTTGCGGCCGGGGGCAAGGATGCTCGCGCACACCCGCGCGGCACGTTCTGGGCCTTGCTTTCCGTCCGGCCCTCGTGGCCACTCACGCGCAAACGCGCGCGGTGCCGGACCTTCCGGGCCGCCACCACCTCGGAGCCGTCGGCTCACGCACACACACGAGTGGTGCCGGAGTCCGCCCCCGAGGACGAGTCCGCCGCCGAGGGCGCCGTGGCGGCCAACCACCCCCTTGCGCACGCGTGCGGCGGGGAGAGCCCCGCCCGGCCGCGGCCCCCCGCGCGGGCCCGGGGTCCCGGCAACCCGCCCCCGTCCCCGCCCTCCGGCAAAATATACTAAGGGAT
>JAMDDA010000141.1 GCA_023488925.1 Actinomycetota bacterium | reverse complement strand
TAGTGGTGCTCTGCAAACTCATCCTCCAGGCAGTGCCAGCGCCCGCAGCCGGGGCACTTGAGCACCCAGTAGCGCTGATCGGTCTCCTGGAAAACCGCATCGATGCCGTACTCAGGCAGTGAGGGCGTCGAGAGCTTCAGCAGCCAGCCCCACTCCGAGTGACCGAGGCGCTTCTCGGCCAAGACCACGTTGGCGGGCAACATCTCATCGAGCTCGTCGAAGATGACGAAATCCGCCGGCACCGACTTCATGCGGGTCCGCGATCTGGTGCCGCGGAAGTAGATGGAGCCCCGGCCGATCTGCTTGAGGCCGGCCGTGTCGGTGTCCCGGACGAGAGCCTTCAGGTAGTCCGACTCCTGCACCGCCGGGGCGAAGCGGTCCCGCGAGAACTCGCCCACGTCGTTGTCCGTCGGGAAGAAGTACACCGTCCGTCCACCCCGCGAGATGGCAAAGTGCAATGCCCGCGAGATGGCGTACTCGCTCGCCCCCATCTGGGCGGCCTTGCGGATGACCAGCGAGGGCGATTCATCGGCGTAGATCCCGCGTAGGTACTCATGGCCCGCAAAGGCGAACGGCTCCCCGTCGATCAAGCGGTGGGCCAGCGTCCAGTCAAACAGGCGGCTCGAAGTCTGGCGGTAGCTCCGCAGCGTCGCAGCCAAGACCCTCTTCTTCGAAACGGGCCACGTCGGCCATGAGCCGCCTGATCTCTCGGTCAAGCTCGCTCTCTGAGAGGTGCTCATGCTGGATGGGGCCTCCCCCGGGACCGGAGTGTTCCTGACGCACGGGCGCGTCGAGGCCCAGGAGACGCGCCCGACGCTCGAGGATCTTGAGCACCCGGTCGATGGCCTGAGCCTCGCCATGCACGGCCGAGTACCAGATGCCGAGGAGGAGGCGATCGAGCCGTTCGAGTTCGAGCCGCCTCAACTGCTCGACTTCCTGCGGCTCGATGAGCCGGTCGAGCGAGCGCAGTACCGCCCGTAGGGCCCCGGAGCGGTTCTTGTAGCCGAGGCGTGCGGCGATCTGCTCGTAGGTGGCCCCGCCCAGACGGAGCTCGAGCGCATCCGCCTCCCGCTTGCGGGCGAGCGCCCGGCGAGCGCTGGCCTGACTCTGGGGGCCGCCCACCTCAGGCCTCCACCAGTCTGGGCTCGAGACCCATGCCCCGCATCCTCTCGAGGATCACGGCCACGTAGCGGGGCTCGATCTCCAGGCCGTACACCAGCCGGCCGGTCTGCTCTCCGGCCACGTGCTGGGACCCCGAGCCGGCGAAGGGCTCGTAGCAGAGATCCCCGGGGACGGTGTGCTGGGCCATGGGGATAGCGAAAAGCTCGACCGGCTTGGAGGTGAGGTGATCGTTCTTGGCGCCGGGCCTGACCGTGGGGATCTCCCACACCGAGCGCGGATGGTCGTCTGCCACCCTCTTGGGCTTGTGGGGCCGGACCCAGCCGAATAAGCAGGGCTCGTGCTGCCACATGTACCAGGAGCGGGTGAGGATGGGCCGGTCCTTCACCCAGACGATCACCTGGTGGATGAATGCACCGTTCTTCTCCCAGGCCTCCTGCACCATGGCTGACTTCACGTGGGCATACCAGCAGTACCAGGCGGCATCGGGCAGAAGGGCCGCCTCCCGAGCCGCCCGCATGTAGCCGTCGTAGAGAGCCTCGGGGTCGCCTACCTTGTCCCATTCCCGGTAGCTCTCCGACCAGTCCTTGCTGTTATCCTTCTTGCCCCACTTGTGGGGGTGGTTGGTGCCGTCATAGGCGACGGCGTAAGGCGGATCGGTGGCGAAGAGCGCGGCCCGCTCGCCGGCCATGAGGCGGCCCACGTCGGCCACGCTCGTTGAGTCGCCGCAGAGCAGCCGGTGCTCACGACCGGGCATGCTCCGGCTGGGGATCTTCCAGAGCTGCCCGACCTCCGTGCCCCAGGTCTCCCGGAGCTCGTCGGCGTGATCGAGGTCGGCCCCCGGATCTTCGGCCACCGCGCCCGGCAGCTCGCCGAAGACGAGCCCGTTCGCCTGGGCGAGTGCCGCGAGCATCTCCTGGACCGCCTCCTCCCCACTTGCGACGTGCCCGAGCAGCGCCTCGAGCTTCTCGGTGTTAGCGGTAGCGAGCGCCGCCAGCGGATCCAAGGTGGCCAGGATGAGGGCTTCCTCGGCCTGGTCGATGTCGACGTACTTGACAGGGATAGTGTTCTGGCCGTCCTCCAGCGCCAAGTCGACCCGCAGGTGGCCGTCGAGGAGGAAGCCCGACCGTCGGTTGATGATAACTTCCTGGACCACGCCCACCTCGCGGAGCACCCCGCGTAGGGCCTCGCGCTGGGCCACAGGATGGCCGCGCCAATTTAGAGGGTTGGCTAGGAGCTGGGCTGGGTCCTCCTCGCCCGAGCCCACGATGCGGTTCCGCCACTCGGGCATGGGAGATAGCCTCCTCGACGTGGAAGTTTGTGCCGGCACGCGAGAGAGCCCCGTGTCCACGGAGGCTTTCTCACGGGGGGGTGTAGACGATCTTGAGCGACAGCTCTATGCCCCCACGATCTGTGGAAGCACGGTGAGGGTCCCGCGCGCCAGCGTGATGGTACGTCCGGTCGCCAGGGTCGCCTCGAGCTCATAGGTGTACGCGCCGGCGTCCATCGCGGCCGTCTGCGCGGCCGTGAGCTCGACCCGCACGAGGGCCGTCCCGGTCGGCGTGACCACAGACCCTGCGATCTCCGCCGTCAAGGTGCCATTGCGCCGGCGTCCACGGAAGGCGATCGCGGCCCCGGTGAGATCCGGCCAGCCCGTCGAGCTCCACTCGAGTGAGCGGAGATCTGCAACTGCGTAGTCGTCGCCCTGCACCAGCTCGATATCTCCTGCGGCCGAGACCGGCGAACTCGTCGTGATCTCACTCGCGCCCAGGGCGTCGATGTCCGACTTCATCGCGAGCTTTACCGAGGCCTCGATCTCGGCGCGGATCTCCGCCGGGCTTGGGTCGTTCAGGGCCGCGAGGCCGGCGTCGAACTCCGCTTTGGTCGGCGGATCATATGCCGCGAGGGCGGAGCTCATCGCCGGCTCCAGGTCTGCCACCACCAGGCGATCCTCTGGATGGACGGTCACAGCCTGGGCCTCATGCACGACAGAGCCGGTCGGATTGTCGTGCCACAAGAGCGAGTATTCGCCAGCGGCGAGGGCGAGGTCGATATACCAGAGCCCGAGCGCGACATGCATTGGCGCGAGATCGGCCCGGACGGCACCGAACGAGCCGTCGCCTTGCCTCCACATTCCGTCCGTGTGCCGGAAGACGGATACCGAGACGCCGGTTGTAATTGGTGATCCGTCGACCCTGGCGAGGGCGAGGAACGTATGCCGCGTGGAGACGCTCGCGACAACGTCGAGCATGATTCAATGCCTCCTCGTCTTACTTGCGAGAACCGCGACCGATACCGCCGGGCCGGAGGCGATCGAGTAATCCACGGTGAGCGCGGGCCGATAAGAGGGCGTCGCGTGTTCACGGCTCGCCCAGTTGATCCCGGTCACCCCGCCCGCCTCGTCGCTGAAGCGAAGCTGAACCGGCAGAATCCCACCAAGAGCGGTGGCAACATGACTCGCGACGTCGAATAACCGCTGTTCCCCTATCGTGGAGGGTGCCGATAATGGTGGACTGATGATCCCGGATGTTGCCGGTTGGTTTGCCCATGTCACACCAAGCTCGGCAAAGTCGGCGGCGAGAGCGCGCACATCGAGATCCCCCGCGCCCGCCTGCGGTACTCCCGAGCACGTGAGCAGGAGGCGGGCAGAATTGACCGTCGCGCCAGCTGGAATCGACGTGAGATCGAACCGGAAGAGAGCCCGCATCGTGACGGCGCCGCTCAGCCGATACGTGGTCAGGCTCGTCGCCGTGCCATAGTTGCTGTCTGGGCTACCGCTGGATACGTAGGCGTCGCCTATCGAGTCTAGGGCGACGACGGTCACTACAGCACCTCACTGGGGTATGCCCAGGTATACAACTGACGACCATCGCGCTTCGCGCCGGGATGGTATTTCACCATCCCGGCGACTTCCGGACCGCCGAAAGGCGGTAGCGGGGCATCGCCGGGGCAAACGAAAATGATCACATCTCCCAGACCATCGGGCCCGGGAGTCCGCGCCAGTACGGCCGGGCGCAAACCGTTTGCCGTCATGTAGAGGACGCAGTCACCCACGCGTGGCTTACGAGCGCTCATAGCGCACTCCTTTCCTCTCGCCCGTGTGGAGAATCTGAGAAGACGTTCTCTGGGTATGAAAAAAGCCGTCTGGAGAGGGACGGCGAATCGATAACTTCCCCTATTTTATGAAATTGTCTACCTTCGGGCACGAAATGTCAAGCCCCCATCGTACATGTCGCCCCTAGTGGCCCTTGAGAGCCGCGAGAACCTTGCCGACATAGCTCCTGTGGCATCCTACGATCTTGGCGATCTCGCTATAGCTGAGACCCCGCTGACATCTGAGCACCACAATCAGCCGGCGCTTTTGGTCCGCGGGGTCGGGCGCCGACAACCCCGGCGGCACGTAGGTCGGGAGCCAGCCCTTAAAGTTATCCGCCAGCCACTCGATCCCGAGTCTGGCCCACTCATGCCGCCGGGTGCGCTCCCACCCGTCCCAGGGCTGGACATACACCCAGTAGAGGGCCGCGCC
>JAMDDA010000168.1 GCA_023488925.1 Actinomycetota bacterium | reverse complement strand
AGAAAGTTCACGCCTGTTCGATGCGCCGCTCGTCAAGATCGACGGCGAGATCGACCACGGAAACGCCTCGGTGCTCGCCGACGCGCTCGAGACACACATCGATGAGGGCGCCGATATCATCCTGCTCGATCTCTCCGAGGTCACATACCTGGACAGCGGAGGCATCTCGGCGATCTTGGGGGCGGTGAGAGAGCTCCGGGAGCGGGGTTGGCTGGGGGCGATCAACCCCAACCCCAATGTGCGGCGGCTCCTCGAGATAGTGGGTTTGAGCGTCGACAAGGGATTCAGGGTCTTCGCGGATCGCACGGAGGCGGAGAGCGCGGTCGGGGAGTGCGCGCGGTGATGAACGCGACCGGACCGGCCCGCTGTATGCGTCTCACCGTCGACGCCGAGCCTGCCCGGTTGGCGGAGGTGAGACGCTTCGTGGAGAAGGTGGGCGCGGCGGCCGGGCTAGGGCCCGAGCGGCTCTTCGACCTCAAAGTGGCGGTGTCGGAAGCCTGCGCCAACGCCGTGGAGCACTCCGGAGGCAATCACGCCCCCCTGCAGCTGTGCGCCTGGTTCCTCCCGGATCGGCTGGTCTTCGAGATCGCCGACAGCGGCGATTTCCGCCTCCCCGGGGCGGAGCGCCGGGGGCAGGCGGGCACCCGCGGTTTGGGTCTGCCCCTCATGGCCGCTCTCATGGACGAGCTCCGCATTCAGAAGGCCCCTGGGGGAGGCACCAACGTGTCCCTGTCGGTCTTCCTGGCCGGATAGACAGCCACCGGCAAAGACCGCGGTCCCCGTCACGCGGAGAACCCGCCCGGGACAGCCCGGCGCACGGTCAGCGCGGGTTCCCCGGGGGGTAACAGACGCCCGATCACGGCGACCCGCCCTCCCGCCGCGCGGAGCGGGGCGAGCAGCCCATCCGCGCGCTCCGCGGGCAGAGCGATGAGCAGGCCGCCGGACGTCTGGGCGTCGGCCACCAGGAGTCGCTCCCAGTCGGCGAAACCCTCCTCCCACGCGGTACTGGGATCCGCATACTCGAGATTCCTGCGGGTACCGCCGGGCACGACACCGGCGCGGGCCAGGTCCACGGCGCCGGTCAGCCAGGGCAGGGCGTTCACCCATATCTCGGCGGAAACACCACTCGCGACACACATCTCCAGGAGGTGCCCCAGGAGCCCGAAACCGGTCACGTCCGTAACGGCGCTCACACCCACCGCGCGGGCCGCCGCGGCTGCCTCGCGGTTGAGCGCCGCCATGGATTCCACGGCCTCGGCGACCACGGTCGCCTCGGCCACCCCCCGCTTGATGGCGGTGGCGATGATCCCGGTGCCGAGCGGCTTGGTCAAGACCAGCACGTCGCCCGGACGAGCGGTGGCGTTCGTGATCTGCTCTCCGGGGCGAACGGTGCCGGTGACCGCCATACCGTACTTGGGTTCCCGGTCGTCGATGGTGTGTCCTCCCACGATGCTCACACCCGCCTGCGCCGCGATGGCGGCGCCGCCGCGCAGAATCTCGACCAGGTAGGCCATGGGCAGGACGCCCACGGGGAATCCTACGATGTTGAGAGCAGTCAGCGGGGTGGCGCCCATGGCGTAGATATCCGAGAGGGAGTTGGCCGCGGCGATACGCCCAAAGTCGTACGGGTCGTCGACCACCGGAGTGAAGAAATCGACGGTCTGGACGAGCGCGATCTCGTCGTTCAGGCGGTAGACGGCGGCGTCGTCGGAGGTCGCGGTGCCTACCAGCAGGTTGGGGTCCCGCGAAAGCGGCAAGAGCGCGATGACCTGCCCCAAGTCCTTGGGGCCGATTTTGCACGCTCAGCCGGAGCCGTGCGAGAGCGTGGTCAAGCGGGGCGTCTCTGTCACCACACCTCCCTTCCACTCTGCGGAACGCGCTCAGCGGGATGGCGGCCCGCCGCGATCAGGCCGAGAAAAGAACAGAAGAGAAGCTACCAGACAACGCGAAGACGTGCCACAAGAGACCGGGCGCGGCAATCGCCGCCCCCACCTCTTGACATCCGCTCGTAGGTGCGATAAGTTCGCAACTGCAATGAGTCATCACGCAACCCGCACGCTGCAGGAGCTGGGCTACCGGCTCACTCCCCAGAGGACCCTGGTCTGGGACGCCCTCCGGGAGGCAGGCGGCCACTTGGGCGCCGAAGAGATCTGCGCGCGCGTCCAGACCCGCTTCCCCAACGTCAACATCTCCACCGTGTATCGGACCCTGGAGCTCCTGGTCGAGCTCGGCCTCGTTCGCGAGACCGTGCTCGGCTCCGACCGACGCTATTACGAGGTGGAGGAGGAGGTTCCGCATCATCATCTCGTCTGTGACGGCTGCGGCCGGGTGCTGCACGTACACAACGAGGATCTCGGTGGTTTGACGGCCGGCCTCCTGCGCAACCAGGGCTTCCGTCTGCGTGAGATGACGGCCTTCGGTTATTGCCGGGAGTGCGCGGCCGCCGGCGGCCCGCACGGAGATCGCGCCGCGGACGGCGCGGAGGGAGGAGGAGACCATGCACATCCCTGACGGCTTCGTCAACGCGCCCACCGCCGTCGCGACCGGGGCGGCTTCTCTCGGCGCCGTGAGCATCTCGTTGCGGCGGGCCAGTCGCAACTTGGGTGAACGCACGGTCCCCCTGCTCGGGGTGACGGCCGCGTTCATCTTCGCCGCGCAAATGCTCAATTTCCCGATCGCCGCGGGCACCAGCGGCCACCTCCTGGGCGCCGTCCTCGCGGCGGCACTCATCGGACCCTGGTCGGGTGTGGTGGTGATGGCCGCAGTGCTGACCGTGCAGGCCGTGGGAATGGCCGACGGCGGCATCACCGCGCTCGGAGCGAATATTTTCAATATGGCCGTCGTCGGCGGTCTGGGTGGTTACGCCGTCTTTCGGCTTCTCCTGAGCCTCTTCCCCCGCACGACCACGGGCTACTTCGCCGCCGCCGCCGGAGCGGCCTGGATCTCGGTCGTGGCGGCGGCAGCCGCCGCCTCGTTCGAGCTCGCCGTGTCGGGCACCGTGCCTCTGGGCATCACCCTGCCGGCCATGGTCTCGGTGCACATGATCATCGGTCTGGGGGAGGCCCTCATCACCGCTACGGTCCTCGCTGCAGTGCTCGCCTCCCGGCCGGACCTGGTGGCCACCTTCCCCAAGGGCCTTCTTCCGGGACAGCGAAGCGCCTCCGTCGCGGCGACGTCGTTCGGACGGGGAAGCCGGCTGCTGAGCTTCGTGGTGGGTGCGCTGGTGGTGTCTGTGGCTCTGGCGGTCCTCGTCTCCCCCTTCGCCTCGTCCTCACCCGACGGGCTCGAACGGGTAGCCCAAGAGAAGGGGTTCGCCGACGCGGCTCAGGCTCCGGTATGGCGCTTCTCTCCGCTCCCCGACTACCAGGTTCCCGGCATATCCGACCCGCGGTTCGGCACCTCGCTGGCCGGGTTACTCGGGGTGGCCGCCCTCTTCGCCGCGGTCGTCCTGCTCGGGCGGGCCTTCGGCAAGTGGCGGCCGGGCGCCGCGCCGGCCGCCACTGCCCCCGCCCTCCACCCGCTGGCGGGCCACGAGCACACCGATCACCGCCACGCCGGGCACAGCCACCGCGCACACGTGCACCTGACCGACGACCCGAACGCGCCGCCCGACCCGGACCACGAGCACGCCGACCGCACGCCATGAGCGGCACCCATCATTTTCTGACCGACGAGCGCTTCGGCACCAGCCCGATACACCGCTTGGATCCGCGCACCAAGATTCTCGGCCTCGTCGGTCTGACCGTGGTTTCGGTCAGCACGCCGGCCGGAGCGGTCTGGGCTTTCGCCCTCTACGCCGGAATCCTGCTGTTCCTGCTTGGTCTTTCCCGGCTGCCGGTGCGCTTCGTGCTTCGCCGGGTGGCCGCCGTGCTGCCCTTCGTGGTGGTCGTGGCGGTGTTTCTTCCCTTCTTCGACCGCGCCGGAGGCGGCGGATACAACATCGGCGGAGTGCGGGTGTCGGGAGCCGGGCTCCTCGTCCTTTGGAACGTCACCGCCAAGGCGGCCCTCGGCGTCACGGCCACGACGCTGCTGGCCGCCACGACCTCCTTCCCCGAGCTGATCGCCGGTCTCGAGCGACTGCGCACGCCGCGCCTCTTCACGCTGATCATCTCTTTCATGTACCGCTACACGTTCCTTTTCGTGGAGGAGTTCCGGCGGATGCGCCGCGCCATGGAGGCGCGGAACTTCCAGGGTCGCTGGCTGTGGCAGGCGGCGATAGTGGGCCACATGGTGAGCTCCTTGTTCTTGCGCAGCTACCAGCGGGGAGAGCGTGTGTACCTGGCCATGCTGAGCCGCGGCTACGACGGGAGCATGCGGACCGCGGCACCCTTGGCGCTGCGCAGGGCGGACACCACCTTCCTGGCCGTGCTGGCCGCCGTGCTGCTGGCCATCCGCCTCACCGCCTGAGGCCCCATGCGTCCTCCCGCCGTCGAGATCGCCAACCTGCACTTCTCCTACCCGGACGGAACCCCCGCCCTGCGCGGTGTCGACCTGCAGGTGGAGGCCGGAGAATCGGTGGCGGTCATAGGCCCGAACGGCGCGGGCAAGTCCACGCTGCTGCTCCACCTGAACGGCATCCTGCGGGGTGAAGGCACCGTGCGCATCTTCGGCGTCCCCGTGGAGGACGGCACGCTGCGCGAGATCCGTCGCCGCGTGGGAGTGGTCTTCCAGGACCCCGACGACCAGCTCTTCCTCACAA
>JAMDDA010000208.1 GCA_023488925.1 Actinomycetota bacterium | reverse complement strand
GGCGCACCCCGCCGGGCCTGGTGCGCTCTCATGCGACCCTCCGCTTGAAGCGGGCCGTCGCCAGCCCGAGGATGCAGACCGCGAAGATCGCCATCGCCAGCAGGTCGGGCCAGAGCACGTCGAGCCCGTTCCCCTTGAGCAGGATACCGCGCAGCCCGTGGACCAGGTAGCGCGCCGGGATGAGGCGCGAGATGGCTTGCAGCGGCAGCGGCGTGTCCTCGATGGGGAACTTCACCTCTTGGCCGAAGTCGTGGGCTTCGACCGAGAGGTCGAGGAAACAGACCACGGCGTCCCCGCCGATGAGCTGCATCCACTGTTTCTGGCTCTCGGCCGCGAGTTCGGCGTCCTGCGCGTAGTCGGCGTAGGTGACGCCGAGAACTCGGCGGGCAGCGCCGGAGGCGAGCGGTGCGACCGGCACCCGGTCGGCCTCTTGGTGCTGCATGGCGAGGGTCACACGCTCGATCGAGGTGAGCTGGTCCGTCTTGAGTGCCATTGTGAATCCTCCGCAGAGTGGATGGTGATCACACGAGCGCATCCGGCGCGTCAGCGGTCCGTGACCCCGCCACCGGCGCGCGGCCGGGGACGGGGTCCAACCGGAGCTCCCGTGGGGACGGCTAGAAGGCTGCTGAAGAACCAACTGTCACGCCACGTTCGGTCGCGGCCGAGAGCCAAGATGCAGGTGTTCTTGGTCTCCGAACGTGGCGGTCACGGCCTTTTCAGCAGCCTGCTAGGCGAGCATCTCGAGGAAGGCCTCGACCCGGGTTTGCAGCTGGCCGACGTCGCCCCGGGAGTAGTCGGTGTCGACGCGCAGGAGAGGGATGCCCGCCTCCTGGGCGGCGCGCTGCACTGTGGTCGCCTCGATCTGGTAGGGCGCGCAGAACTGGAGGGCGTAGTGGATGATGCCGTCGGCGTCATACTCCCGCGCCAGTCGCAGCACGTCCTCGAGGCGACCGGGATTAGGGGTAAAGCAGGCGCAGTTGAGGTCGAGATACCTGGCGGCGATGTGGTCGAGCATGGCCTCCACCGTCTCGCCGCCCTCCGGCACCAGCTGGTCGTAATACCGAGACCCGGTGCAGAGCTCCTCGGCCACCACGACGGCGCCGGCCTTCTCGATGATGTCGTGGAGCTTCCAGTTGGGGATGGACATGGGACTCCCGGTCACCAACACGCGGAGAGCGTCTGGGGAGGCGACGCCGTGCCCGCTCTGCACTCGGTCTTCCAGCTCGTCCGCGATCCGGTTCACCATCTCGGTGAAGCGGGGGACGTCGTCGTAGAAGGCCACCTGCGTCGCCAGGAGGGCGTCCTTGCCGGAGATGGGCACGGGGGTGGCTTTGCGGCAGGCGTTCAGACGCTGCAGAGCGCGGCGCTTGGCGTTGACCTCCACTATCGCTCGGCGCAGATTCGCCTCGGTCAGTTCCCGGCCGGTGACCATCTGGAGTTTCTCGACGAGCCGGTCGATCTCCAACCGCCAGAAGGCGCGGTCGGCCTCGCGCTTCATCTGCGGAAGTTCCATCACGTACACGGGAGCCAGCTCCCCCAAGAGCTCGTAAGCCTTCTTCTTCCCGTCGCAGGTGGTCTCGCCGATGACGAGATCGGCCGACTCCACGTAGGGGCAGACCTTGCCTATCTTGAAGCCGAGGAAAGACTTGATGAGCGCGCAGGTGTTGGCGGGCAGGAGGCGCTCCACCTCGTCGTAGGCCCATTCCGCGCCAGCGCAGAGTCCCACGGCTATGCCGCCCAACGCGCGTATGATCTCTTCCGGCACGTAGAGGCAGAAAGTGCCGATCACGGTGCCGCCAGCCGCCTTGTGGTCCAGGAGCTCCTTGATGCGCAGGCCGTGGATCTCGCTCATGACAAAGTCGAAGTAGGCCATGCCGGCCGGGCGGTTCTCCTGGGAAAGGTAGGCATCGGCGTAGAGGGTGGGGATCGCGGCCAGGAGCAGGTCGTGGGCCGCAAGGTCGAGGCCGAGCTTCTCCCAGAGGGGACGGTAGTCGACGGTCTCCGAGCTCATGCTGTTCTCCCTTCGCGTGGCGGAGGGATCGCCGGATCGAGCGCGCGCATCCCTCCTGATGGCAGACCGCTGCCACCGATCGGGACCGGAGCCGGTTTAGGTGCTCGGAGCTAGAGCGCTCGGAAAAGGTGCGGGAAAGCAGCGCAGCCGGACGTTCGCTCGACCGGGGCAGGCATATGTGCGGCGTGAATGCATCCCGTGCATTCCGCCGGACGGACTCAGGTCTTGCGGTTCGTCTTCACGCTGCTCACCTCCCCGTCGGTCAGAGCGGGCCGGGCGGGCGGAGTCGATCGCTCCGCCCCGCCTTTGTACCGCGGACGCGGCGGTCTGTCAAGCCTACAGCTCCACGGCCCGCGCTTCGTGGAACCCGGGCATCTTCACGATATCGTCCAGCACCTCTTGGGGGATGGGATCATCGAGCGCTACGCCCATCACCGCTCGGCCTTCCGTCTTCTTGCGCCCCACGTTCATGAAGGCGATGTTGATCCCCCGCTCACCCAGCACCTCTTGGGGGATGGGATCATCGAGCGCTACGCCCATCACCGCTCGGCCTTCCGTCTTCTTGCGCCCCACGTTCATGAAGGCGATGTTGATCCCCCGCTCACCCAGCGCCGTCCCGACGCGGCCGATCATGCCCGGCACGTCGTCGTACTGGAAGAAGGCCATGTGCTTGGCGGGCTCGATATCGATGTCGTGCCGGTAGATCTTGACCAGCCGAGGCTTGTGCTTGGGGCCGATGGTGGTGCCCGCCGCCGTGAGCTCGCCCCGGCGGTCCTTGCTCACCACCGTGATCAGGTTGGTGAAGTCTCGCGAGCGCTTGTCCTTGACCTCGGCGACCTTGAGGCCGCGCTCTTCCGCGATGCTCGGAGCATTGACATAGTTCACGGTCTCTTCGACCCGACCCTCGAGCAGGGCCTTCACCACGGCCACGGTGACCAGACGCGTGTCGTGGTCCGCGATCTGCCCCTCGTAACGGATGGTGAAATCCTCCAACGGGCCGTCGGCGATGGCCATGATCAGCCTGCCCAGAATCTCGGCCAGGGGCAGGAAGGGGCCCACCGCCTCCATGGCCTCGGCACTGACCGCGGGGATGTTCACCGCGTTGGAAACGAACTGGTTGAGCAGCCCGGCGGTCACCTGCTCGGCGATGACGGTGCCCGCCTTGTCTTGGGCCTCCTCGGTGGAGGCGCCCAGGTGGGGGGTCACCACCACGTTGTCGTAAGCCAGCAGGGGGAAGTCGGCCGGGACGGGCTCCTGCGTGAACACATCGAGGCCTGCCGAGGCCACCTTGCCCGACTCCACCGCCCGGGCCAGCGCACCCTCGTCCACGATGCCCCCGCGGGCCGCGTTCACGATGCGCACGCCGTCTTTCATCTTGGCGAAAGCCTCGTCGTTGATCATGCCCAAGGTCTCCGGGGTCTTGGGCATGTGCACGGTGATGAAGTCCGCCTTCGCGTAGACCGCGTCGAGGGTGTCGGCCTGCTCCAAGCCGTTCTCGCGGAAGCGCTCACTGGAAACATAGGGATCGTAGGCGATCACATCCATACGGAGCCCCTTGGCCCGCTGGGCCACCAGCATGCCGATGCGCCCCAGTCCAATCACGCCCAGCGTCTTGCCGGTGAGCTCCACCCCGCTGAACTTGGAACGCTCCCACTTGCCGGCCTTCATGGACATGTACGCCTGCGGAATCTGCCGGCACTGTGCCATGAGCAGGGCCAGCGCATGTTCGGCGGCGGCTACGGAGTTGGACTCCGGAGCGTTGGCCACCACGATGCCTTTCTTGGTGGCCGCCTTGACGTCCACGTTGTCCACCCCTGTGCCCGCCCGGCCGATGATCTTCAGTCGGGTGGAACCCTCCAGCATGTCGGCCGTCACCTTGGTGGCCGAGCGGATGATCAGCGCGTCGTACTCGTTGATACGTTCCTTGAGCTCGGCATCGGTCATGTCCGTGCGGACATCGACCTCGAAGTGCTGCCGCAAGAGGTCCACCCCGGCCTCGGAAATCTTCTCCTTGACCAGCACCCGCGCGTTGTGCACAACCTCACCGACCATTGTCTGCTCCTCCCTCTACGGCCTCCCGGCTTGTCCGGCGGAAGGCGGGTTTCTCTCGACCGATCACTCGAGGCAGGACTCGAGTCCAAGGTGCTCCACCGGGGAAGGGGGAAAGCATTGTGCTCTGGAGGGAGACGGCCGCTCCACGCCGGGAACAGCGCCGCGCACACGTGACGAACACCCCCGCCTCCGCCTTCCCAGGCGTCGGCACCGGAGCCGGCAGCTCTTCTGCCCGGAAACCCCCTAGATCGCCGGCTCTGGGGTTCCCGGGCGGTGACCCGTACCGCTACGGGCTCGTCCGCCGGTGCCGCAGGCGCGGCGGTCCAACCGGATGGCTCTGTCGCTCTTTTGTTCGTCCATGTGTGTGGCGCGCAATGGAAGGTCGCACGTGTGGTCAGTGTAGCATACTAAACCCGGGCAGCGGTCCTCCCGCGTTTGCCCGGCGCGTGCGCGCCGGCCCCGGCTCATACACCGGGAGATCACGGACGTCCCGCGTTTGCCCGGCGCGCGCCCCGGGTAGACGCCCAGCCGAGTAGCCCAGTACGAGTCGGAGAGTCCGGCCCGCCCGCAGGCAAGGGAAGAACGGGGCATCAGGCCACGTGCGGCAAGGGCCGGGCGTCGGAATGCGGGAATTCTTCGTCTCCGCACGTGGCAGTGGC
>JAMDDA010000091.1 GCA_023488925.1 Actinomycetota bacterium | reverse complement strand
ATCGAGGTTGGTGCGGCTTCCGCCGCCATCCTCGAAGAATAATCCGGGGTGAGAAGGAAGACCCTACTTCTCATCCAACTGAAGGGCCACTAACTTGGAGGAGCACGGACGAACGCGACCGTCCTGTCACCCGAGTGGGTCGGGGTTCGTCTGTGTTCCTGTGTGATGGGGGGTGCCGGAATGCCCACGATAAGCCAGCTCGTACGGAGAGGCAGGGCCGTGAGCTCCAGGAAGTCCTCCGCTCCCGCGCTGGAGGGGAACCCGCAGAGGCGCGGCGTGTGCACCAGGGTGTCGACGATTACCCCGAAGAAGCCCAACTCGGCTCTGCGGAAGGTGGCGAGGGTGCGGCTCACCAACGGCGTCGAGGTCACCGCCTACATTCCCGGCATAGGCCACAACCTCCAGGAGCACTCCGTCGTCCTGGTCAGGGGCGGCAGGGTGAAGGACCTCCCGGGCGTGAGGTACCACATCATCCGCGGGACGCTCGATGCCGCGGGGGTTCAGAACCGTATGCGTGGCCGGTCCAAATACGGGGCCAAGCGCCCCAAGAAGTCCTGACGGGGTGAGAGCATGCCCAGGAGAGGCCAGATCGTAAAGCGCGAGGCGGCACCCGATCCCCTGTACAACAACGAGTTGGTCGGCAAGTTCATAAACAAGATCATGCTGGACGGCAAGAAGTCGCTCGCCCAGAGGATTTTCTATTCCTCGATGGAGATCATCAGGAAGAAGTCGGGGAAAGACCCCATCGATGTGTTCCAGCAGGCGGTCAAGAACGCCATGCCCATGCTCGAGGTGAAGCCCCGGAGGGTCGGCGGCGCCACGTACCAGGTGCCCATCGAGGTCCGGCCGGACCGGCGGCTCTCCCTCGCGATGCGCTGGCTGGCGCGCTACGCCAGGGAGAGGTCCGAGAGGACGATGCAGGAGCGTCTCGCCGCGGAGATCCTCGAGGCGTCGGGCAACGGACACCTTCCTATTTTAGCACCCCGACATCGGGGTGTCAACAATATCTAGAGCTCCTTTTCGACGGCCGGAACCCCGGCAACCCCGGCCTCAAGCGTGCCGTCCGCATCGCGCATCCCCGCCCCCTCCTGATCCTCACGAACGTCGTTCCCGGCGGTTTCACCGTCGCCCTCGGCGGCCAACACGCCGGCCGGCGCCCTTTCCGGGACCTCGCTGTGGATCCGCACGTTGCGGTACCGGGACATGCCGGTTCCAGCGGGGATCAGCTTGCCGATGATCACGTTCTCCTTGAGCCCGAGGAGGGGGTCGCACTTCCCCTTGATGGCGGCCTCGGTCAGGACCCTGGTGGTCTCCTGGAACGACGCGGCCGACAGGAACGACTCGGTCGCCAGCGACGCCTTGGTTATCCCCAGCAGCGCCGGCCGGGCGACGGCGGGCTGGCTCCCTCCCTGGATCACGCGCTCGTTCTCGTCCTCGAAATCGAACACGTCGATGATCCCTCCGGGCAGCAGGTCGGTGTCGCCGGGGTCGTCGACCTTCACCTTCCTTAGCATCTGCCTGATGATGACCTCGATGTGCTTGTCGTTTATCTCGACCCCCTGCAGCCGGTAGACCCTCTGCACCTCGTGCAGCAGGTACACCTGCACCCCCCTCACGCCCCGCACCTTGAGGAGGTCGTGGGGGTTGACCGAGCCCTCCGTGAGCTCGTCGCCGGCCCTGATCCCGTCGCCGTCCCGGATCTTCAAGCGCGCGCCGAACGGCACCGGGTAGGTCACCGCCTGGGAGCCGTCCTCGGCGACGATCAGTATCTCCCGGCGCCCCTTGCCCGTCGACACCCGCGCGGTGCCGTCGAGCTCCGATATGACCGCCTGCCCCTTCGGCTTCCTCGCCTCGAACAGCTCTTCGACCCTCGGCAGGCCCTGGGTGATGTCATCGCCCGCGACGCCCCCGGTGTGGAAGGTCCTCATGGTGAGCTGCGTGCCGGGCTCGCCTATCGACTGCGCGGCGATGATGCCCACCGCCTCCCCGACGTCAACGAGCCGGCCCGTTGCGAGGTTCCTGCCGTAGCACTTCACGCACACGCCGTACCTGGACTTGCAGGTGAGGATCGAGCGGATCTTGACCTCGTTCAACCCCACCTCGACGGTCCGCTCCGCGGCCTCCTCGTCGATCTCCTCGTCGGCCCCGACGATCACCTCGCCGGTCTTCGGATCGACGATGGGCTCAAGCGCCACCCTGCCCTCAATGCGGCTCGCCAGGTTCTCGATGACCTCCTGGCCGTCACGGATCTCCGTGACGGTGATCCCGGCGGTGGTGCCGCAGTCTTCCTCGCGCACGATCACGTCCTGCGAGACGTCGACCAGCCGGCGGGTGAGGTAGCCCGAGTCGGCGGTCCGGAGCGCCGTGTCGGCGAGCCCCTTGCGCGCGCCGTGCGTCGAGGTGAAGTACTCGAGCACGGTCAGCCCCTCGCGGAAGTTGGCCCTGATGGGAAGCTCGATGATCCGCCCGGACGGGTCGGCCATGAGCCCCCGCATTCCGGCGAGCTGCGATATCTGCTGCACGTTGCCGCGCGCGCCGGAGGTGGCCATCATGTAGATCGGATTCAGCCGGTCCATGTTCGTCATGAGGATTTCGGTGATCCGGTCCTTCGTCGAGTTCCAGACGTCGATGACCTTCTGGTACCGCTCCTCCCACGTTATGAGCCCGCGGCGGTACTGCTCCTCGATCTCCTCCACCCGGGCGTCGGCCTCGGCCAGCAGCCGCTCCTTGTCCTCCGGCACCTCGATGTCCGAGACGGCGATCGTGGTCCCCGCCCTGGTCGCGAAGCTGAACCCGAGCTCCTTGACGGCGTCGAGCAGCTCGGCGGTCAGCGTGTTTCCGTGCCTCCTGTAGCAGTCCGCGACGATCTTGCCCAGGGAACCCCTGTCGATGACGCGGTTTATGAAGCGGAGGGCCTCCGGGACCTTGTCGTTGAATATGACGCGCCCCACCGTGGTGTCGAGGAGCCCGCCGTCGAGCCTGACCTTTATCACGGCGTGCAGCGCCACATCACCGTGCTCGTACGCCATGATGACCTCTTCGGGGCACGAGAACACCCGCCCCTCCCCCTTCGAGCCCGGGCGGTCCAGGGTGAGGTAGTAGCACCCCAGCACCATGTCCTGCGTCGGCGTCACGACCGGGGTGCCGTCCTTCGGGTTCAGCACGTTGTGCGCCGAGAGCATCAGCACCCGGGCCTCGGCCTGCGACTCGGCCGCCAGCGGCACGTGCACCGCCATCTGGTCCCCGTCGAAGTCGGCGTTGTACGCGGTACAGACGAGGGGGTGTATCTGGATCGCCCGCCCCTCGACCAGCACCGGCTCGAACGCCTGGATGCCCAGCCGGTGGAGCGTGGGGGCCCTGTTGAGCAGCACCGGGTGCTCCTTGATGACGTCCTCGAGCACGTCCCAGACCTCCGGCCGCACGCGCTCGACCATCCGCTTCGCGCTCTTTATGTTGTGGGCGTAGCCGTCCTTCACCAGCTTCTTCATCACGAAGGGCTTGAACAGCTCGAGCGCCATCTCCTTGGGGAGCCCGCACTGGTGCACCTTCAGCTCGGGCCCCACCACGATGACGGAGCGCCCCGAGTAGTCAACGCGCTTGCCGAGCAGGTTCTGGCGGAACCGGCCCTGCTTTCCCTTGAGCATGTCGCTGAGGGATTTGAGCGGCCTGTTCCCGGGCCCGGTGACGGGCCGGCCCCGCCTGCCGTTGTCGATCAACGCGTCGACGGCCTCCTGCAGCATCCTCTTCTCGTTCCGGACGATTATGTCCGGCGCCCCCAGGTCAAGCAGCCTCTTCAGCCTGTTGTTGCGGTTTATCACCCGCCTGTACAGGTCATTGAGGTCCGACGTGGCGAAACGGCCGCCGTCGAGCTGCACCATGGGCCGGAGGTCCGGCGGGATCACGGGGACGACCTCGAGGATCATCCAGTCGGGCCTGTTCCCCGACTTCCTGAACGCCTCGACGACCTCCAGGCGCCTTATCGCCCGGAGCTTCTTCTGACCGCTGGCCTGGCGGAGCTCCGTCCTGAGCTCCTTCGCGAGCTCATCCAGCCGGATCTGCTCCAGCAGCTTCTTTATCGCCTCGGCGCCCATCCCCGCCTTGAACGCCTGACCGTACTTCTCCCTGTAGTCCCGGTACTCGTTCTCCGTAAGGAGCTGCTTGTGCATGAGCGGCGTGTTCCCGGGCTCGATGACGACGTAGGCCGCGAAGTAGAGCACCTTCTCAAGCGCCCTGGGGGACATGTCGAGCAGAAGCCCCATCCGGCTCGGTATGCCCTTGAAGTACCATATGTGCGAGACCGGCGCCGCCAGCTCGATGTGGCCCATGCGCTCGCGGCGCACCTTCGAGCGGGTGACCTCCACCCCGCACCGGTCGCAGATGATCCCCTTGTACCTCACCCTCTTGTACTTGCCGCAGTGGCACTCCCAGTCCCTGGTGGGGCCGAATATCTTCTCGCAAAACAGGCCCTCGCGCTCCGGCTTGAGGGTCCTGTAGTTTATCGTCTCGGGTTTCTTGACCTCACCCTTCGACCAGGCCCGGATCTGCTCGGGAGAAGCGAGGCTGATGCGGATCGAGTCGAAGTTGTCCAGCAAAGGTCCTACCCCCTTCGGGCGAATTGGACGACGGATGCGGGCCCCGGGCTACCGCTTCTTGTTCCTGCCGGCGGGAGCGGGCTCGTCGCCGGCGCCCCGGCCGGCCGGTCCCTTGGTGAGCGCCTGCCGCACCTGC
>JAMDDA010000100.1 GCA_023488925.1 Actinomycetota bacterium | reverse complement strand
ACCATGGCCCTCATCGCAGCTCAGGAGTCCTCGCCCCGTGGCGTCTACTGCGGTGCCGCCGGATGGGTCGCAGCGGGAGATGAAGGGCTCTCCGCGCGCTTCTCTGTCGCCATCCGCACCGCCACCTTTCTGCTGGCCGAGATGCGCACACCCGAGGGTCGTCTGTATCGCAGCTGGAAAGATGGCGACGCCCGGCTGCCCGGCTACCTCGAGGACTACACTCACGTGGCCGAGGGGCTCCTGTGTCTTTACGAGCTCACGTTCGCCGCCCGTTGGTTCGAGCACGCGCGCGCGCTCATGGAGACCGTGCTCGCCCGCTTCTCCGCGCCCGGGGGCGGTTTCCACGACACCGCCGCCGACCACGAAGAGCTGGTCGTCCGGCCACGCGACGTGCAGGACAACGCCGTCCCAAGCGGCAATGCCATGGCGGCCGCCGTCCTCGTGCGCCTGGCCGCCCTGAGCGGAGAGCCGCGGTACGCGAAAAGTGCAGAGGACACGCTCTCCACCATGGGAGACCTCCCGGCCCGTTACCCCACCGCCTACGGTCAATGGCTCGTCGCCCTCGAGAGCGCCGTGGGACCGCGCCGGGAGGTGGCGGTGGTCGGCCCGACGGACGCCCCCCAAACCCGAGCCCTGCTCGCTGCCGCCTGCGCCGGATATCGTCCCTTCCAGGTCACGGCTTTCCGCCAACCGGGGGAACCGACCCCGGTGGGCATCCTGGCGGGCCGACAACCGCCCCCGGGAGAGGCGGCCGCCTGGGTGTGCGCCGACCGGGCCTGCCTGCCGCCGATCACGGATGCCGAAGCCCTCCGGCAGGCCTTGGAGTGAGTGGGCTCCGCCGACCCAGAATGGAGCCCCGCACAACCCGGGGCCCTGTCCAGCGGGTGATCGCACAATAGACGGGCCTCTCTCGGCAGTCCTATCATGGAAGGGGAAACGCTCGGCACAACTATGGCCCCCTGCACCCCGAGCAGTGTGCACCGTGCTGCAACATGTGGGCGATGGTGTGCAAACGGTGCCTTGCATCCGGGAAGAAGGGCCCGCAGACTTTGGCCCCGTGGACTTTCCGGTGGGAGGAGAGCGCAGAGTCCGCCTCGGCGGAGGACCGTGACCAACGATTGGAGGCGAGCATGGAAGACTACGTCGCGTCGCTGCTGACCCAGGTGAAGGCCAAGAATCCGGCGGAGCCGGAGTTCCATCAAGCGGTGCAGGAGGTGATGGAGTCGCTGCGCGTCGTCATCGACCGTCACCCGGAGTTCCGCGCCGCCAAGATCCTGGAGCGCCTGGTCGAGCCGGAGCGCACGATCATCTTCCGCGTGCCGTGGCAGGACGACCAGGGGGACGTCCAGGTGAACCGGGGCTTCCGCGTGGAGATGAACAGCGCCATCGGCCCGTACAAAGGCGGCCTGCGCTTCCACCCCTCCGTGAACCTGAGCATCATGAAGTTTCTGGCCTTCGAGCAGGTCTTCAAGAACTCCCTGACCACGCTCCCCATGGGCGGCGCCAAGGGCGGCTCCGACTTCAATCCCAAGGGCAAAAGCGACAACGAGGTCATGCGCTTCTGCCAGAGCTTCATGACCGAGCTCTTCCGCCACATCGGTCCCGACACCGACGTCCCGGCCGGCGACATCGGCGTGGGGGGGCGGGAAATCGGCTATCTCTTCGGCCAGTACAAGCGGCTGCGCAACGAGTTCACCGGGGTGCTCACCGGCAAGGGCATCAACTGGGGCGGTTCCCTGGTCCGCCCCGAGGCCACCGGCTACGGCACGGTCTACTTCGCCGCCGAGATGTTGGCTACCAAGGGCCTCACCCTGGAGGGCAAGATCTGCCTGGTCTCCGGGTCGGGCAACGTGGCCCAGTACGCCACCGAGAAGCTCATCCAGCTGGGCGCGAAGCCGGTGACCCTCTCCGACTCGAACGGCTACATCTACGACGAGGCCGGCATCGACGCGGACAAGCTGGCCTTCGTCATGGAGCTCAAGAATGTCCGCCGCGGTCGCATCAGAGAGTACGTGGAGCGCTACCCGAACGCGGTGTACACCGAGACCGACCCTGAGGCCGACCACAACCCCCTGTGGGCCCACAAGGCCGACTGCGCGTTCCCCTGCGCCACCCAGAACGAGATCAACGGCAAGGACGCCGCCAACCTCCTGGCCAACGGGATCACCCTGGTCACCGAAGGCGCGAACATGCCCACCAGCCTGGACGGCGTGGAGCAGTTTCTGGAGGCCGGCATCCTCTACGCGCCGGGCAAGGCTTCGAACGCCGGAGGGGTGGCCACTTCCGGCTTGGAAATGGCCCAGAACAGCATGCGCCTGAACTGGCCCCGCGAAGAAGTGGACGGCCGCCTGCGGCACATCATGAAGAGCATCCACAAGGCGTGCATCGACGCGGCGGAGGCGTACGGCCTCGCCGGCAATTATGTAGCCGGTGCGAATATCGCGGGATTCCTCAAGGTGGCGAACTCCATGCTGGACCAGGGTCTCGTGTAGCCGGCCGCCCGGAGATCGACAAGTCCGACGCGTGAGACCACCGCGGGGCCGGCGGCGTATCCCCAGACACGCCCTCGGGAGCAAACCCCGCCTGCGCGCGTCGGACCGTGGGGTCTCCGGTGCGGGCGGAGCGCCTGCGCCGATTTCAACTACACTTTCCTCTTCTGCTACGGTCTGCGGCACAGGCGGAGCGCCTGCTATCCTTACCGGGGGAGCCGGCGCGGGCCGCTCCCGCACCGGTCCGTCACCTCAAGGGGAGCCCATGCCGGGTTTCGATGAGCTTCTGCCGCACCTCGAGAGTCCAGGGCGGTTCCAGGACTTTGCCGTCCTCATGTCCCAGAGGGTGGAGAACATCATCCTGGTCTCCAGCCTCTACGACAAGTTCATCCTGCAGGAAGACGGACAGCTGAGCGAACTGATTCTGGGCGAGTTCCTCGACCTGCACCTGCACCACACCACCGGTCTCACCCACGTCTCCAGTGGCTCCGAGGCCATCGCTCTGGCCAAGCGGGGCCCCCACTACAACCTGATCATCACCGCGGTCAACGTGGGCGACATGAACGCGGTGGAGCTCGCCCGCCGAGTGCGGCAGGAGGGCCTGGACATCCCCGTGATCGTACTGGCGTACGATACCGGCGAGCTCGCCGACTTCGTCGCGCGGCACGACCTCTCCCCCATCGACCGCGTGTTCCTCTGGCAGGGCAACGCGCGCATCCTGCTCGCGATCGCCAAGTACATGGAGGACAGGCTCAACGTCGAGCACGATACCAAGGTGGCCGGCGTCCAGGTGATCCTGCTCATCGAGGACAGCATCCGCTACTACTCCTCGTTCCTGCCCATGATCTTCTCCGAGGTCATCGATCACTCGCAACGGGTGATCCCCGAAGGCATCAACGTCGCCCACAAGCTCCTGCGCATGCGGGCCCGCCCCAAGATCCTCCTGTGCACCACCTTCGAAGAAGCCTGGGATTACTTCACGAAGTACCAGGAGGACATTCTGGGGGTCATCTCGGACTTCGAATTCCCGAAGGACGGAAAGCTCGATTCGGAGGCCGGGGTCGAGTTCGCGCGCAAGGTGCACGAGGCCTGGCCCGACGTCCCCATCGTGCTCCAATCGAGCAGACCGGAGAACGCGGAGCTGGCCCGGTCCATCGGCGCCTCGTTTCTCCTCAAGAACTCTCCCACGCTGCTGCACGACCTGCGCCGGCTCATGGTGGACCAATTCTCGTTCGGCGATTTCGTGTTCCGCCTGCCCGACGGTACGGAGATCGATCGGGCGCGCGACCTGCGCTCGCTCATCCGCAAGGTGCGCACCATCCCCGTGGAGAGCCTGCAATACCACGCCGAGCGGAACCACTTCTCCCGGTGGCTCAAGGCCCGCACCGAGTTCGCCCTGGCCCACCGCCTGCGTCCCCGGCAGCGCAACATGTTTCCCTCGGCCGAGGAGATGCGGCGTGATCTCATCCACACCATGGAAGAGTACCGCCGCGAGCAGCGCCGCACCCTGATTGCCGACTTCCACCGCGACACCTTCGACACCACCAGCAGTTTCTCGCGGATCGGCGGCGGCTCCCTGGGCGGGAAGGCCCGCGCTCTGGCCTTCGTGCGCCACCTGCTGAACAACTTCGAAGTCAACGCCCTGTTCCCGGGGACGGTGATCTCCGTACCGCCCTCCGTGGTCATCGGCACCGACGTGTTCGACCAGTTCCTCGACCATAACGCCCTGCGGGACTTCGCCATCCACAGCGACGACGACACCGAGATTCAGAGGCGGTTCCTGGAGGCCGCTCTTCCGGCGGAGCTGGAGCGCGACCTCCGCAGCTTCCTGGAGCTGATACGCTACCCGTTGGCCGTCCGCTCCAGCAGCCTGCTCGAGGACTCCCAGTATCAGCCGCTGGCCGGAGTCTACGAGACGTTCATGCTGCCGAACACCCATCCCCAGCTCGGTGTGCGGCTGCAACAGCTCGAGACCGCGGTCAAGCTGGTGTACGCCTCGACTTTCTCGCAGAACGCCAAGAACTACCTGGCGGCTACTCCCTACCGCCTCGAAGAGGAGAAGATGGCGGTCATCGTCCAGAAGGTGGTGGGTTCCACCCACGGGAACCGCTTCTACCCGGACGTCTCGGGCGTGGCCCGCTCATACAACTACTACCCGGCGCCGCCCATGGCCGCCGAAGACGGCATCGCCACGGTGGCCCTGGGCCTGGGAAAGACCGTGGTCGGCGGCGAGCGGGCCCAGA
>JAMDDA010000039.1 GCA_023488925.1 Actinomycetota bacterium | reverse complement strand
GGGGCGGCGGCCGGTCGGCGGGGGCGGCGGCCCGTCAACTGGGGCGGCGGCCCGTCAACTGGGGCGGCGGCCCGTCAACTGGGGCGGCGCTTGATCACTCTCAGCGTCCGCCCCGACTCGTCGGCCAGAGCCTCAAACATCGTGAGGATACGCGGGCGGCCGCCCTGATCCCGGCCCATGTGCACGATCAAGGGGGCGATGCGCGCCAGGAGTGCGCCCAGGGCCTGATCGGTCGTGATCCAGTCGGTCAGGGTGACCTCGGGGTCGGGCGTCTCCAGGGTGGCCAGGCCGGAGAGGCCGCCTTCCAGGGCCTTCAAGAAAGTCGGGCCGTCCCCCGGGTCCAGCTGCCCGGCCAGGAGCCAGGTAGGTTTCATTCCCGCGGCTTTCCGCAGAGCGGTGGCGAAAGCCGGGGTTCCCGGCCTGGCCGCCAGGTGCACGGTGAACGAGCGCTTCGTCAACGCGGGGAGCTCGGGCTTCTCTTCGATGGCCACCATGCGCTGGTCCACGGGGATGAGCTGCACGAGCGCCTGCAGCAGGGTGGATTTCCCGGCACCCGCCGGCCCCGTGACCAGGATGGTCTTGCGCGTGCCCAGGCTGCCGTTGAGGAAGCGCGCCTGCCAGGGGGTGACGGTGTTGTACTCGACGAGGCTGCGCAGAGGGACGTTGAGGACCTTGCCCGCCGGGGCCTCGGCCGCCGCGTACATGACCGAGGTGCTCGTGTCCAGAGCCTGCGCGCGGGCGAGATGGTGAGCGCCGTAGGCTCTGACCAGGGATTGCAGGAGATGGGTCAGCAGGGCCACGTGGTCACGTTCGTCGGGGGGGAGGTCCAGACCGGCGACCACGTCATCGGCGAGCTGACGCAAGCCGCTCTCGTAGGCCCTGACGATGCGCTCGAATTCGCCCACCTGGCCTCCCTGCCCCCGGGTTTCCGGTACTCCGCTGCCCGGCCGTCGGGCCGGCCGCGGACTTCGCCGACCTTCTCCTCGGGGGGATTCTACCAGCCCATTCGCGGGTGGCGCCCGTCGTTGCCGGGGTGGTCCGTGGTCGACGGTTAATCCGAACCGAAGCTCATGGTGGCGCCCGTCGTTGCCGGGGTGGTCCTCAGCACAACGTGGCCTTGCGGGTCGAGCGCCGTGGCGTTCGTCGTTGTCGGGAGTGGTCACCCGCCGCGGCTTTCCCCATTGCCGGAAACCGGCTCTTGTCTCCCGCCATCCTGATCTCTAGAGTATGCGCAGGGTGTATCCGCACCAGGAGGCTGTTGAAGAACCCGGTTCACGCCACGTTCGGCCGCGGCCGAGAGTCGAGATGCAGGGATTATTCGTTTCCGGACCTGGCGGTCATGGTCTTTGTCAGCAGCCTCCCAGGTGTGCCGGGTGCGCCGGGTATGCTGTGCAGGTCACGCCGCATGTGCAGAGTATGCGTGTCGAGGGGCGCGCGCCGCGCCGGGTACCGACAGGTCGGTCGGGGTGAGCCGCGGCGGAGCGGTTCGGAAGGAGCAGGGGATGGATTTCTATGACGTGGTCGAGCGCCGGCGCTCCATCCGGAGTTTCGCCCCGACTCCGGTACCGGATGACGTCGTGGCGCGCGCTCTGAAGGCGGCGCAGCGCTCGCCGTCCCCCCTCAACTCGCAGCCGTGGCGCTTCATCGTCCTGAACGGTCAGGCCCGCGATACCATCTGCTCGATCGTGGCGGGGTCGTCCCGGCTTCTCGAAGACCTGCTCCCCTTGGTCGACCCGGCCGTCATCGAGCAGGCGGTGCGTTTCTTCAGCGACCTGGGAGGCGCTCCCACCGTCATCGTCGTGACTCTCCCCCGGTTCACGGCGGACTACGACCGCAAGGTGGCCCTGCTCGCAGTGGGTGGAGCGGTGAATGTCTTGCAGCACGCTTTGGCGGCTGAGGGGGTGGGGAGCGTATGCGTCACCTCGGCCGTGTGGGTCGAGGAGAGGATCCGGAGCGACCTGGGTCTGGAAAACGACGAGTTCGCCACGGTCATTCCCATCGGCTACCCGGCGGCGCCCCCCGCCACCCCCGTCGAGCGCGAGGACAAGGTGCTCCGGCTCGATGTCTGGCCGCGGGCCGCCGAAGGCCGATCAAGCGGCTGAAGAAGAGGTGCTGCGCCGCGTTCGGCCGTGACCTAGCAGGCTCCTGAAGAACCAACTGTCACGCCACGTTCGGTCCCGGCCGAGATTCAAGATGCAGGGGTTCTTGGTCTCCGAACGTGGCGGTCGTGGTCTTTTTCAGCAGCCTGCCCGGGTGAACATGTCGGTTTTTCTATCGGAATGCGGCCGTCACGGCCTTTTTCAGCCGGCTGTGATGCCACCCGGGCCGATCCTCCTCCCACTTCCAGCCGCGGCGGCCCGGTGATGCCCGGCGTTTTGTCCACGCCATTGGTCGAGCCGATCCTCCTTCCACTTCCAGCCGCGGCGGCAGTCTGCTAGAATCCCGGACCATGGACCTCGAACAGATCAAGAAGGAAGTCGAGCAGGCGGCTCAAGACAAGCGGCTGAACTGCCACGATGCCCGCGCCCTCGCCGAGAAGCTGGGCGTGGACTACAGCCAGGTGGGCAAGGCCTGCGACGAGCTCGAGGTGAAGATTTTCGCCTGCGAGCTCGGCTGTTTCTAGGGCACGGCCGGCCTCGATTCGCGGCCCGCCGTGGCCGCGGCTCCCCTGCGATCCGTTCGATTCCGACATAGGCGCGCGAGTGCGCGCCGTTGAGTGAGTCTCCGAGCTCAGGCGGCCTAAGGGAGAGATCTCCTATGGTGCCTCGGGCCGGTAGGGTACAGCTGGAAACGGCCGTGTCTCCCAGTGCGGAAAGGAGACCTCCTCGGTGATCGTGAGGGGACCCGTGCTTCGGCGCGGGTTTTTCATATATGGGCCGTCCTCTACGCTCGCCGCGCTGCCCCCGGCTTCGCCCTTGGATTCGGAGACGGTACACGGGCGGTTGACAAGCAGAGGAGGGTGTCAATTGGAACGGAGCGGACGGAGAACAAGGAGGCGGGCGTGGCTGCTGGTACTCGGGGGGCTCGCGCTGCTTGCGCTGGCCGGGATGTTACTGGCCGGGTGCGGGGGCAATACCACGACCACCACAGCGGCGGGTGGCACCGCGGGCACGCCTGCGACCGAGACAACCACCACCGGGGCGGCGGCGCGGAGCGACCTCATCCTGGCTTCGACCACGTCCACGCAGGATTCGGGCCTTTTCGACGTGCTGATTCCGGCCTTCGAGAAGGCCTACCCGCGATACACGGTGAAGGTGATCGCGGTGGGTACGGGCGAGGCGCTGAAGCTGGGCGAGCAGAAGGACGCCGACGTCCTGCTGGTGCACGCGCCCCAGGCCGAGAAGGAGTTCGTGGCGAAAGGCTTCGGCACAGAGCGCCGGCCGGTCATGTACAACGACTTCATCATCGTCGGCCCGGCCGCCGACCCCGCGAAGATCAAGGGTATGACCAGGGCCAAAGACGCCTTCGCGGCCATCGCCCGGGCCCAGGCTCCGTTCGTCTCGCGGGGTGACGATTCCGGGACGCACAAGATGGAGCAGGCCATCTGGAAGGCGGCCGGCATCGCGCCCGCGGGCGCGTGGTATCAGTCCGCCGGCCAGGGCATGGGCGAGGTGCTGCAGATCGCCGGGGAGAAGCAGGCCTACACCCTCACCGATCGCGGCACGTACCTCAGCCTGAAGAACGGCCTCGATCTGCAGGTGCTGGTGGAGGGTGACGAGGCTCTCTTCAACCAGTACGGCGTGATCCCGGTGACCGGCGCTCGGAACGCGCAAGGCGCCCGGGACTTCGCCGACTGGATCACCGGACCCGCTGGTCAGGCGGTGATCAAGGATTACGGTGTGGAGAAATACGGACAGCCGCTGTTCGTCCCGAATGCGCAGTAGCGCCGCGAGACAGGATAGGCGTGCAGGCGGCCGTGGCCCGGCCGGAACGGCCGGGCCACGGCCCCACCAGGTTTGCGTCTTTGCGGCCCGGCCGGCGGTGGGCCGCCGGCCGGGCCGCCTCGGAGGGCGGTCATAGGTGGGCTTTTTCTGGGAATCCGCGAAAGAGGCGTTCGGGCTCCTGTGGGGCCTGAACCAGTACGTCTTCCAAGTTATCGCCGTCTCGCTGAAGGTCTCGGGTTCGGCCATAGTCATTGCTCTGGTCTTGGGGTTGCCACTCGGATTGTGGTTGGGTTTAGCCCGCTTCCGCGGGCGGAACCTGCTCGTGACCCTGGCCAACACGGGCATGGGTTTCCCTCCCGTGGTGGTGGGGTTGTTCGTCGTGATGCTCCTCACCCGCCGCGGGCCGCTCGGTTTCCTGAACCTGATGTACACCCAGCCGGCCATGGTCATCGTACAGGTGCTTCTGGCCACGCCGTACGTGGTGGCCATCACCCTGGTGGCGGTGGGCTCCATTCCCCGCGATTTCCGCCTGCAGGCCCTCGGGTTGGGGGCCTCGCGCACGCAGGCGCTTTGGCTGGTCATGCGGGAAGCCCGCGTCGCTCTGATGGCCGCGGTCGTCGCCGGCTTCGGGACCATCATCAGCGAGGTGGGCGGGGTGATGATGGTGGGCGGCAACATCGCCACGTCGGAGGCGAACGAGACCCGGGTGCTCACCACGGCCATCGTGCAGGAGACCCGCATGGGGAACTTCGACCGGGCGATGGCCCTCGGCCTGATCCTGCTGGCCATCACCTTCGGCTTCAACCTGATCCTGATCCGGGAGGACCTGCGTGAGGTGGTGAGCCGTCTGGCCACTACGGTGGTGCTCA
>JAMDDA010000088.1 GCA_023488925.1 Actinomycetota bacterium | reverse complement strand
GGCGCTCAAGTTCTACGCTTCGGTGCGACTCGACATCCGGCGGACGGAAACCCTGAAGGATGGTGACCAGGCGGTGGGCAACCGGGTGAGGGTGCGGGTGGTCAAGAACAAGGTGGCTCCGCCCTTCAAGCAGGCCGAGTTCGACGTCATGTACGGCTCGGGCATCTCCACGGAGGGGGAGATCCTGGATCTGGCTGTAGAGCATAAGGTCGTCCAGAAGAGCGGGGCCTGGTTCTCGTACGGCGATCTCCGCTTGGGCCAAGGCAGAGAAAACGTGAAACTGTTCCTGCGCGACAACCCGGAGCTGTTGCAGAAGCTCAGGGAAGAGATCCTGAGCGTGCTCCGGCCCGATTGGCCGACCGGCCGCCCGGACGCGGCGGTCTCTGCCGCGAAGGAGCCGGCCGAGCCCGCCGCGGATTGAGTCCCCGGTGAATAGGCGGCCGCAGGACCGCGCCGACGGGGCCGAGACCGACGTACATGCGGCCGACGGGGCCGAGACCGACGTGCATGCGGCCGCCGGGCGTGCGGCCGACGGGCCCGAGGGCGGGGAGGAGCGACAGGCACGCGAGCGGGCTCTGCGCTATCTGAGCGCGCGAGACCGCAGCAGTGCGGAGGTGCGCTCCCGGCTGCGGCGTTACGGGTATTCAGACGCCCTCATCGAGGCGACGGTGGTATGGCTGGCCGGGCTCGGCTATGTCGACGATCACCGCTTTGCCGCCGCCTTCGTGAGCAGCCGGCGAAAAAAGGGCTGGGGGGCGGCGCGCATCGGGAGCGAGCTGCGGGCGAAGGGGGTTGCGGAGGACGTAGTCCGTGCCGCCCTTTCCACCGTTGCCGCCGATCCCACCGGTGAAGCCCCGCTCGAGCTGCGACTCGCCCAGCTGGTGGCACACCGGTTCGGCGGCCTCATGCGGGCGGATCCGCCCACGGGCAGGCGCAAGGCGATCGGCTTCCTGGAGCGCCGCGGTCACGACTGGGAGACCATCCAGGCCGTGCTGCGCCGGGTCACGACCGAGGAGTCTTCTCCCGAGGAAGACGATGAATAGAGGGCAAGATGGGGCTGTCATGTCGGTCCTCGAAGGGGAGTGAGCAGGCTTTTTCTTGACACTTTCCGCGTGAAAACGATACACTGAGAGCGTTCGTGACGATCGGTCGACGACATTGTTCGTGGTCCTGCTCGTAGCCATAGATTGCCTGCAAGTCAGCGATGATCCGTCGAGGTTGAAGAGAGCCATATCTCCGTTCGAAGACGAGCTGGAGCGTGGAGCTTGGGTCCCGGCCTGGGGGCCCTCTGGCTTGAATCGCTGAACTTCGCTGGCTCACAAGCAGAATCGACGTGGAGCCCGGCCGAGCAGTCGCTCGGCTTTTTCGCGTCTTATGGGACCGCCCGTTCGTCACGAGGACTGTCGACGCTTGCAGTTGCGATGAACTGGAGATTCTATGGACGGCGTATGGGTAGTGGTCGCCCTGGCACTGGGCGTGATCGGGGTCGCCGCCGGGTACTTCCTGCGGAAGTTCTTGGGGGAGGCCAAGATCAGATCGGCCGAGGCGGAGGCGCAGAAGGTCCTGCAGGATGCCGAGCGCCAGGCCGAAGCCATCAAGCGGGAGGCGCGGGTCGAGGTCAAAGACGAGCTCCACAAGCTCCGCATGGAGACCGAGGAGGAGCTCAAGACCCGGCGACACGAGCTCAGCCAGCTGGAGAAGCGGGTCCTGCAACGCGAGGAGATTCTCGACGAGAAGCTGAAGGAGATCACCCGGAGGGAGCAATCGGTCACCGACCGGGAGGCGTACTACCGGCGGGTCCTCGAGGAAGTCGAAGGGTTGAAGGCCGAGGAACAGCGTCAACTGGAGTTCGTCGCCGGGCTCACTCAGGCGGAGGCGCGCGAGGTCTTGCTGAAGAAGACCGAGGATGAGGTCCGGCACGACATGGCGAAGATGGTGCGCGCCATCGAAGACGAGGCCAAGCGCGAGGCCGATCGGCGCGCGCGTAACATCCTCTCCCTTTCGATCCAGCGCACGGCCGCGAGTCATGTGGCCGACACGACGGTCTCGGTGGTCCCCCTCCCCTCGGACGACATGAAGGGGCGGATCATCGGGCGCGAGGGGCGCAATATCCGCACTCTCGAGAACCTCACCGGCATCGATTTCATCATCGACGATACGCCCGAGGCCGTGGTGCTCTCCGGCTTCGACACGGTGCGTCGCGAGATCGCCCGGTTGACCCTGTCCAAACTCGTGGCTGACGGGCGGATTCACCCGGCGAAGATCGAGGAGATGTATACCAAAGCCAAGGAAGAAGTGGACAAGGAGATCCAGGAGGCCGGGGAGCAGGCGACGTTCGAGGCCGATATCCACGGGCTGGCTCCCGAGCTGGTTAAGCTTCTCGGGCGCTTGAAGTACCGCACGAGCTACGGTCAGAACGTTCTGTCTCATTCCCTGGAGGTCGCGCATCTGGCCGGGCTCATGGCCACGGAGCTCGGGGCCAATGCGAAGCTGGCCAAACGAGCCGGTCTGCTGCACGACCTCGGGAAGGCCGTCGACCACGAGGTCGAAGGTTCTCATGCCGTGATCGGCGCCAATCTGGCGCGACGCTATGGGGAGTCGGAGGCGGTGGTGCATGTCATCGAGGCGCACCACAATGACGTCGAGCCCCAAACGGTCGAGTCCGTGCTGGTCTCGGCGGCCGACGCCGTGTCCGGCGCGCGCCCCGGCGCGCGCCGCGAGACCCTCGAGACCTACGTCAAACGTCTCGAAGCTTTGGAGAAGATTGCCGATGCCAAGAAAGGCGTGGAGAAATCGTACGCCATCCAGGCCGGCCGCGAGATCCGGGTGATGGTCAAGCCGGAGGAAGTCGACGACGATCTGGCCGCCCTGCTCTGCCGAGAGATAGCCAAGGAGATCGAGCAGGAGCTCGACTACCCGGGGCAGATCCGGGTGACCGTGATCCGCGAGAGCCGAGCCGTCGAGTACGCGAAATAACGGTTCACGCGAACTAATGGTTCCGAGGAGTCAGTGGAGCCGAGAGGAGTCCGACCGCGGAGGCGGGCGCCCGCCCGCCTCCGCCGCTGCCCCACCAGGCCATGAGCCGACCCTTGCCTGAGAACCTCGAGACCTTCTATCTGCGCACTTTCGGCTGCCAGATGAACGAGCACGATTCCGAGCGCATCGCCGGCCTCCTGGGCGGCCTGGGCCTGCGCCCCGTCACCGAGCCGGAGAGCGGCGACGTGCTGGTGTACAACACGTGCTCCATCCGCGAGAAAGCCGACACCCGTCTCCGTGGACACCTGGGGGAAGCCCAACGGCTGAAGAGGGAGAAGCGGGGGCGCCTGGTTGTCGTGGCCGGGTGCCTGGCGCAAAGCCGGCGGGAGGACTTCTTCGCGGAGTTCCCCTTCGTGGATGTGTTGGTGGGGCCCCAAAGCCTGCACGACCTCCCCCGCCTCATCGCGGAGCGGCTGCAGACCGGCCGGCGGACGGGCTCCTTCCGTGAACGAACGACCACCTGGAGCGCGCAGCTCCCGCGGACCCGGCGCGACGGCCCCTCGGCCTGGGTGCAGATCATGACGGGTTGCACCAACTACTGCACCTATTGCATCGTCCCCTATGTGCGCGGTCCGGAAGCCAGCCGGCCGCTGCCCGAGATCCTGCAGGAGGTGCGTGGCCTGGTGGCCGAAGGCGTACGGGAAGTGACCCTTCTCGGGCAGAACGTCAACGCTTATGGACGGGAGCCGGGCTTTGCCGGGCGCGAGGACTTTCCGGCTTTGCTGGAGGCGCTTTCCGGGATTGCCGGGCTCGTCCGCATTCGTTTCATGACCTCTCACCCCAAAGACGTGTCGTCTCGACTCATCCGCGCCATAGCCGAGCTTCCCCCGGTATGCGAGCACGTGCATCTTCCGGTACAGTCGGGGAGCGACCGCATCCTGGCGGCGATGGGTCGCCGCTATGACCGCGCCCGCTACGTGGAGGTGGTCGCGCAACTGCGGGAGGCCGTCCCCGGCGTGGCCCTCACCACCGACATCATCGTCGGTTTTCCGTCCGAGACGGAGGCCGACTTCGCGGACACCCTGTCCCTGGTGGAAGAGATCGGCTTCGACGGCGCCTTCACCTTCATCTTCTCGCCTCGCCGCGGGACCAAGGCGGCCGCCCTTCCCGGGCGTCCTCCCCGAGAGGTCACCGAGGCCCGCATGGCGCAGCTGGTAGCCCTGGTGCAGGCGCAGGCGGCGGAGCGCAATCGGGCCCTGCTGGGCACGGTGCAGGAGATCCTCATCGAAGGCCCCAGCAAGAACGACCCGGCGGTCAGCAAGGGACGCACCCGGACCCACAAGACCGTGAACGTGCGCGGGGCGTTTTCTCCCGGAGAGCTCGTGAAGGTCCGCCTGGAGACTGCGACCTCCACCAGCTTCACGGGTACTCCGGCGACATGACGGGGGAGCGCTGCGGGTCCCGGGCTACGGGGCTGGTCATCGCCCTCTTCGGCCCGACGGGAGTCGGCAAGACGGCGGTGGCTCTGCGGCTGGGCACTCATTTCGAGACCCGGGTCATCTCGTGTGATTCCATGCAGATCTATCGGGATTTTTCGGTGCTCACGAACCAACCCACTCCGGCCGAGCGCGCCCTCGTGCCCCACGAGCTGGTGGGAGTGGCGGGTCCGGAGGAGGAGTGGAGCGCCGCCCTCTACGGGGAGAGGGCCCAGGGCCTGATCGAGGCGGACATCCGGGCCCGGGGGCGGGCGCTGGTGGTGGGGGGGACAGGCCTTTGG
>JAMDDA010000203.1 GCA_023488925.1 Actinomycetota bacterium | reverse complement strand
GCGCGGACAAGACCGGCCACTACATGTTGCACACCCTGGTGGAGCAGGCCTATCGGGTGGGGGTCACCATGTATGTGGAGTGGTTTGTCACCGAGTTGATCGTGGACGAAGGCGTGTGCCGGGGGGTGGTGGCCTACGACATGACCCGGGGCGGCCTGCAGGCCTTCCAGAGTGAAGCGGTGATCATGGCCACCGGCGGGGCCGGCCGCACGTACAGCAACTCCACCAACGCCATCATCTCCACCGGCTGGGGCATGGCCCTGGCCTACCACGCCGGGGTACCCTTGAAAGACCTGGAGTTCGTGCAGTTCCATCCCACCGGGCTGCGCACCACCAACATTCTGATGACCGAGGGCGCCCGGGGCGAAGGCGGCTACCTCTTGAACGACCTGGGCGAACGCTTCATGGAGAAATACGCCCCCAAGGCGATGGAGCTCGCCCCCCGCGACATCACCTCGCGTTCCATCCAGACCGAGATCGACGAAGGGCGGGGTATCGGCGGCCAGGACTTCGTCTACCTGGATCTGCGCCACCTGGGCGCCGAGAAAATCCAGGAGCGGTTACCGGGTATCCGTGATCTCGCCATCCATTTCGAGGGCGTCGACCCCGTGGAGGAACCCATCCCCATCGTGCCCAGCCAGCATTACTCCATGGGTGGCATCGATACCGACAAGGATGGTGCCACCATACTCCCCGGGCTCTACGCCGCCGGGGAGTGTGCCTGCGTGTCGGTACACGGGGCCAACCGCCTGGGAGGCAACTCGCTGCTGGAGACGGTGGTCTTCGGCCGCCGCGCGGGTGCGGCGGCCGCCGCCTACATCGCGGGCTTGGGCGAGCGCCGGCGGGGCGCCGCTGCGGCCCGGCAGGCGGTGGCCGAGGTTCAGGCCCGCATAGACCGGTTGGCCGCGAACGCCGCTGCCGGCGAGGATCCCTACGTGATCCGCAGCGAGATGACCGCCACCATGAAGACCCATTTCGGCGTTTTCCGGGACGGGGCCACCATGCAGGCCGGGCTGGACCGCATCTTGAAGCTCAAGGAGCGGGTGGCTCGGGCGGGGCTGCGCCACACCGGGGGCATCTTCAACCTGGACATGATCCGCACGCTGGAGCTGGAGGGCATGGTCGACGTGGCCCTGTGTATCGCCGCGGGCGCGCTCGCCCGCACGGAGTCGCGCGGGTCGCATGCTCGTACCGACTTCCCGGCGCGGGACGATGCCCATTGGCTGAAGCACACTCTAGCCTACTACCAACCGGAGGGGCCGCGGCTCGACAGCAAGCCGGTCGCCCTCGGGATGTTCGAGCCACAGGAGCGGAAATACTGATGCCCGAAGCCAGATTTCGCATCAAGCGCTACGATCCCGAGCGCGGCGCCGTCTTGGGCGCCCGCTACGACGAGTTCACCGTGCCGTACGAAGCCAGCCTGACGGTGCTCGAGGGCCTTTTCTACATCCAGGAGTACCTGGACGGCTCGCTCTCCTTCCGCTATTGCTGCCGGGCGGCGGTCTGTGGGTCATGCGCCATGTACATCAACGGCACCTACCGCTTGGCGTGCCAGACCAACGTGCGGCACCTGGGGAGCGGCCCCATCACCGTGGAGCCCATGCCTCACCTGCCCGTGGTGAAAGACTTGGTCTGCGACATGACCGACTTCTTCGCCAAATACGAGGCCGTCAAACCTTACCTCATCCGCAACTCGCAGACCCCCGACCGGGAGATCCTGCAGTCCGAGGCCGACCGCAAGAAGCTCGACATGCCCATCGACTGCATCCTGTGCGGGTGCTGCTACAGCTCGTGCCCCTCGGTGTGGGGCGAGGAAAACTATCTGGGCCCGGCGGCGCTCCTCAAGGCCTACCGCTTCGAGGTGGACTCCCGGGACGAGGCGCGCAAGGAACGGCTCCCTCTCTTCGCCAACGAGCGGGGCGTCTACCGCTGCCATACCATCACCAACTGCGTGGAGGCCTGCCCCAAGGAGCTCAACCCCACCGAGGCCATCCAGTGGCTGAAGGGGGCGGCTGTGCGGCGGCGGTTGCTGGGGCGGGCGAAGTAGGGGGCTATACTCGACTCAGTTATGTTCGAGGCCAGGTGCACCACGCGAACGGGAGGGATCATGCGGGTAGCAGCAGCGCAGATCAACGTCAAGCTAGGCGACCCGGACGCCAACGCGCGGACCGTTGAGCAGATGCTCCGTCGAGCGGCGGCGGAACATGCCGACCTCGTTGTCTTTCCCGAGTGTGCGCTCTCCGGCTACGCCTTCGAGAGCCTGAACGAGGCGGAGGCCGTCGCCGAAAAGATCCCGGGTGAGTCAAGTCGCCGGCTCAGCGAGCTGTGCACGGAGTTGGGCATCGCCGCGGTCGTCGGCCTGTTGGAGAGATCCGATGACCGTCTTTACAACACGGCCATCTACGTCGACGCGACCGGAGTCGTGGCTCTCTACCGGAAGACCCACTTGCTGTGTATGGGGGTGGACCGCCTGGTCTCTCCTGGCGCCAAGCTCGACGTGTTTGAAACGGACCTGGGTTGCATGGGGATGCTCATCTGCTACGACCTGCGGTTCCCCGAGCCAGCTCGGGTGCTTGCGCTGGCCGGGGCACAGATCATCCTGAATCCCGCGAACTTGCCCGAAGGTGCCGAGGCGTACGCGTCGTTCTTCAATAGATCCCGTGCCTGCGAGAACAGGGTTTTCCTGGTCAGCAGCAACAGGATCGGCATCGAGCGGGGTTTCACGTTCGTGGGGAGAAGCCAGATTGTGGACCCGCGCGGGCGGATCCTCGCCGAAGCCGAGCCAGCGCGTGCCGAGCTGCTGATCGCCGACGTGAATCTCGACGAGGCCGACGTGAAGCACGTGACGAACGTGCCGGGCCGGTACGAGTTCGACATCGTGCGCGATCGTCGTCCGGACCTCTATGATCGCCTGTGTCGGCCGAGTGTCGATGCTCGAGCGTCAGCTCGAGCCACGGCGCCGGGGATCGAAAGCCGCCCCGGCCCAACGGCCAGTACTGGGGCGTAGTATCAAGCAGGGAGACGTAGTCGTCGTGCAAAGGAGGATCATGAGCCAGGGGAAGCTCAGCGGCAGGGTGGCTCTCGTCACGGGAGCGAGCCGCGGCATCGGTCGGGAGATCGCCCGCCTCTTCGCGGAGCAGGGGGCCAACCTGTGCATCAACTACGCGAGATCCCAGGAAGCGGCGGAGTCCATTGCGGAGCAGTGCCGCAGCTACGGACGCCGCGTCCTGATCGTACAGGCGGATGTGAGTCAAGAAGACGGAGCTCGAAGGCTGGTCGAGTCGACGGTGTCTGAGTTCGGGCGTATCGACATTCTCGTCAACAACGCTGGGATCCTGACACAGTCGCTCGTCAAGGACATGACCGTGGAGATGTGGGACGAGATGATCACGTCGGATCTCCGGAGCGTCTTCCTCTGCACGCGCAACGCGCTCCCGTCTATGATCGAACAGCGGTTCGGACGCATCATCAACGTGGCTTCACAGCTCGGCCAGAAAGGGGCTCCTGAGCTGGCCCACTATTCAGCTGCCAAAGCCGGTGTGATCGGCTTCACGAAAGCACTTGCACGGGAAGTAGGGGAATATGGCATCACGGTCAACTGCATCGCGCCTGGACCCATCGAGACGGACATGGTGGCCCGCATCACCGAGTCCTGGAAGGAGATGAAGCGCAGCGAGCTTCCCTTGTTGCGCTTTGGGACCGTCGACGAAGTGGCTCCTACGGCGCTTCTCCTTGCGGCTGAGCCCGATGGCAACATCTACACGGGGCAGACTCTCGGGCCGAATTCCGGTGACGTAATGTTGTAGCGGCAGAGACTGCTACCCTCCGCGCGCATGCGGGCAGCTGAGGTGGGTTTATGGAAAAGTAGATCAGAAAGGAGGAATGAAGCGGTCGCGGACGAGGTTTTCTCCAGGTACATCCTTGAAAACGCAGAAGACACCAGGAGGGCAACGCACCATGGGTATTGAGCAGGCCAAGAAGCTCCTCGATGCTGGTCACCCTGTCATGCTGGCCTGCTACGGGATCGATGTCGATGCCGTAGCAGGCTGGATAGGCTCGTACGGGGGAGAGGACTCTCCCGACGATATCTCGCGTGGGGTCTTCGCTGGTCAGGTGGGTACACACAGGCTTCTGGACCTCTTCGCGGACTACAAGATCCCGACCACGTGGTTCATCCCCGGCCACTCCATGGAGACGTTCGCTGAGGAGACCAAGCGCGTCGTGGCGGAAGGCCACGAGGTGGGTCTCCACGGTTACATGCATGAGAACCCCATTGCCATGACCCCGGAGCAGGAGGAGAAGATCCTAGTTAAAACGATCGAGCTCGCCGAGAGCTTCACGGGGAAGAAGCCTGTGGGCTACCGAGCCCCGTGGTGGGAGTTTAGTAAGGTCACCAACGATCTGCTGCTCAAGCATGGGGTCATGTACGACAGCAGCCTCATGCACCGCGACTTCGAGTGCTACTACGTCCGTACCGGGGACAAGTGGTCGATAATCGACTACAGCAAGGACCCCGAGACCTGGATGAAGCCCATGGAGTTCGGCCAGGAGACGGATCTGATCGAGATTCCCGCCAACTGGTATCTGGACGACCTCCCTCCGATGATGTTCATTAAGAAGTCTCCCAACAGCTTCGGTTGGGTCTCCCCTGATGTCGTCCGCGACATCTGGATGGCCGAGTTCGATTGGCTGTATCGTGAGGTCTTCGTCAGAGGGCGCTTCTCCAGTCTGGCAGTCTATCCTATTACTATCCC
>JAMDDA010000035.1 GCA_023488925.1 Actinomycetota bacterium | reverse complement strand
ACGATCCCCTACTTGGCCACGGCTGTCGCGATCACGCCGATGCTGCAGACCCTGGCCCGCTACAAAGGTGCGACCCGTTGGGTGAGCGCGGGGACGGGCGTGCTCTTGGCCGCTTTCGGGCTGCTGATGTTGAGCGGCGAGTTCACCCGGCTCACCGAGATCAGCTCCCGCCTGCTCCCCTTCCGTGTACCCCTCGGAATGTGAGGTGAACCGAGCCATGCCCTACCGTACTTTCGAGATGATCACCATTGGTCCACTCCACCTGCGCACCTGGGGCCTCATGGTGGGGCTCGGCGTGCTTGCCGGCGCGTACCTGACCACCCGCTTGGCCTGGCAGCGAGGGCTCGATCCCGACCGCATCTGGGCGTTGGCCCTCGTGTCAGCGGCAGCCGGCCTGCTGGGCAGCCGCGTCCTGTGGGCCCTGCAGCCCTCGCTGATCCGCGATACTATCGCCGATCCCCTCACCCTGGTGGCGGTGTGGCGGGGCGGCCTGACCTTCATCGGAGGTCTGCTCGGCGGGCTGACCGGCGGACTTCTCTACCTGCGTCGGGCTCGCCTGCCGATCCTGACCACGGCCGACCTCATCGCCCCCGGCCTCGGCCTGGGGCTCGCCATCGGCCGCATCGGGTGCTTCCTCACGGGGCTCCACCCGGGGAAGCCCACAACGCTCCCCTGGGGCATCGACTATCTCGGAGCGGTGCGGCACCCCATCCCACTCTACGAGTCCGTCCTCGGGCTGGCCCTGCTTGGGCTCGGTCTGGCTCTTCTGCGCCGGCGCCCGGCCCCCGGCGTCACCGCGCTCGCGGTGGGGGCGGCGTACCTGACCGTCCGAGCCCTGCTCGACCTGCTCCGTGCCGACACCAGCGTGAGGGGCGCCGACCCCCGACTGCTGGCAGGTCTCACCCTGACCCAAGGGTTGGCCTTGGTGCTGACGCCGCTGATGCTGGGCATGCTCTGGCGGGCGGTCGCCGCCCGGCGGGCCTGATCGGTCCGCTCCCGAGGTTCCCTTTGCCACACGGAACCATGCGGTTGCGGGCGCCCAGAAATGGAGGCGGCCCCGGCCCCCGCGTCACGCGGGGGCCGGGGCCGCCATGCGCAAGGGGTCGCCGGCCGAGGTCGCGATACCTATGCCCGCGGTATGAAACCCCGCGGCGCTTGGAAGGCGGGAGTGACGCCCAAAGCCCGCGCACGCTCCTCCCCCGCGCTGAAGACCTGGGCCGTACACGCGGTCGTGCCGGCCGCGGCAGCACGGCGCAGAATGTCTTGCCGCACGTCCGCGGGGAGAAAGCCGCGCGGTGCCGGGGACCAGGCCGGCTTTTCCGCAGGCTCCACCAGCGTCAGCTGGATTCTCACCCGCTGCCGGGTGGCTTCGTCGATGCCTTCGAGCTCGATCGCGCGCTGCACCATCTTGGATCACCGTTCCTTCTTCGGGCGAGTATTCTCGGGCTCGCCTGTGTCGCTTGGCCTCAAGTCTGCCGGTCTCTCGTGAAGACTCCCTCAAGCCCGCGCAAAGTTCTCGTGAAGATACCCTATTGGGGTAAGTGGTATTGCGCGAACAGCGGACACATCCACCTGCCCGGGGACGAGCGCACACGCGGAGCAATAGGGCATACCGGTATGCCTGCACGCCCCGTATAATCGAACCTGTCACCAAGGAAATCGGGGGTGCCGGTGCGGGAAAACCGAAGCAGCGACCACGGCGGGCGGAGCGTCGCGGCACCGCTCCCGGCCGTCGCTCTGCTGCTGACACCGGCGCTGGTTTTACTCCTCGCCTTAGCCGCGGTCCTTGCGCCGACCCCCGCGCGGGCCGCGACACCCACCGGCGCTCCGGCCGCGCCCCTGCCGGGAGGGGACGGGTTCCCTCTGCCCGCACTGGCTCCAACCGACGTGGCCTTGACGGTCGACGGTATCCCTTACCCGCGGGTGATCATCCAAGGGTACCTGGAATTCACGCGCCGGCAGGCCACAGCCGCAGGAGCGGCGCGCAGCTTCTACGAGTGGGGGGAGATCCTGCACCTGTACGACACGGCCACCGAACGCATCCTGGCCGCGCGAGCCGCCTGGAACGCGGGTTTGCGGGCCACCCCTGCCGATCTGGCCGCGTTTTCCCGCGCCACCCTGGAGAGCACGCCCACCTACCTCGACGAGCTCTACGGCGGCTCCCTGGACCTCTTCACCTGGGACGCCACGCTCCAGATCCTGATGAAAAAATGGATGGCCCTGGTCGTCTACGGACGCCGCGACGTGACCTGGGAGCAGGCGGGAGAGATCATGCGGGCAGACGAGCGGGAGTTTGCCGCCTGGGATGCCTGGTACCGGCCCGCCCGTAAAGCCGCAACGGTCATCACCTATCCCGAGCGGCTGCAGCGCCGGGGAGAGGCTCCTCCCCGCGCGGGCGTCCTTTTCTTGATCCTCGGAGCCGCAGCCGTCACGGGCCTCTGGTTGCGGGGCGCTGCCCGAGGCGGCCGGCGTAATCTGCTGGTTCGCTGGCCGTGGATCGCGGACCTGGTGCATCGCCGGGTCTACCCCGAGGGGGTCCGCGCGCTTGTCCTGGCGGTATATTTCCTCATGCTCGGCGCCCTGGCCTTCGGTTCGGCACTGCCGCACCGGAATCTCGGCTCGATCTACCTCTGGATTTTCTGGTGGCCCCTCGTGCCCTTCCTCCTCTTCTTTTCCGCCCGCTCGTGGTGCGCCGTCTGCCCGGTGGCCACCCTGGGGGATCTGGTGCAACGCGTGCCCGGGCTGGGCCGCCGGCGGCCTCCCCGAGCCCTGCTGGCGGCCGGTATCTGGATCATCGAGGGAACCTTCCTGGCCATCACCTGGTTCGACCGCTCCGTGGGACTCGTGAGCTCGGTACGGTTGACGCTGATCGCTCTCCTCTTGCTCACGGGGGTCGCGCTCACGGTGGCGGCGCTCTACCAGCGCCGTACTTTCTGTCGCCATCTCTGCTTTTTCGGGGCTCTCGCCGGCAACTACAGCATGGCATCGGTGGTGGAACTGCGACCTGATCCGGCTACCTGCCAGGGTTGCCCGCGGGAGGCCTGCCGGCACGAGGCCGCAGCGGCCGCCCCCGGTGGTTGCCCTATGCTGGAGCGTCCCCGGGCTCTCGCCGGCAACCGCGACTGCAATCTCTGCCTGCAGTGCCTGCGCACGTGCGAACGCGGCTCTTTGGCCCTACGTCTGCGCGATCCCCTTCGCGAGCTTCCCACTGTGCGCCGGCCGCGCCTGGCGGTAGCCGGACTGGCTGCGGTGCTCGTGGGCGTCGTCGCCGTGCAGAACCTGGGTATGCTCGAGGTCGCCGGCGTCATGGAACGCCGCCTGGGCGAGCTGACCGGCCTGGGGCGCGCGGGCCAGAGCAGCCTGATCTACCTCACCGCACTGCTCCTGCCGCTCCTGCTCCTTTTCGTCGCCGCCGGAGGGAGCCGGCGGGCGGCCGCCTACTTCGGCTATGCCCTCATCCCCCTGGACCTGGGAGCCCATGCCGCGCACAACCTGCTGCACATGCTGGGCGAGGGCCGGTCGGTTTGGTGGGTCACCGCCCGCCTCCTGGGACTCTCCTCCCCCCTCGATATCCCGGGCGGTCACCCGGGAGGCAGCATGGGCGCGGCCTTGCTCGACGCGCCCACCATCAAGGTGCTCCAGCTCTCCCTCCTGCTGGTCGCCGCGCTGGGCAGCTTCGTCGTGGCCCGACGCATGCAGCGCCGCCTCGGCCGGGAGTTCTCCTTCCTCCCCCTTTACGGGCTGCTGCTCTTGCTCTTCGGCCTGAACCTCTGGCTCTTCTCCGTGCCCATGGCCCTGCGGCACTGAAGGCTAACGGCTGTGGTGCGCGTCCTCGACGGGCACTCGAGCTTCCGCTCCCCGGGGAGACCCATACCGGTCCCGCACCCGGGGGATGACCAGGGGCATGGTGACGATCAAGGACAGGATGAAGATCCAAACGGTCCCGCCGAAACGGGCCACCGGCGGGTAGTCTCCGGTGAAGGTGGTCACGGCCAGGAAGAGGCCGGCAGCCGAGGCTGATATGCCCCCGTACACAAGCAACGCGATCGAGGCGGCCTTGCGTTCCATCGCACTCTCCTTTCTCAGTGAGCGGCCGGAAGGGGCGGTGCTCCGGCCTCGATCGGGCTGGGCGCTTCCGGCCGGCCGCGCCGGGCGGTCGGCCGGAAGCGCCGCAGCATCAGGGTGTTCAGCGTCACCGAAAGCGAACTGGTGGCCATGAAGAAGGCGGCCAACTCCGGGCTGACCATCTGCCCGGTGAGGGGATACAGGGCGCCCGCCGCGATCGGAATGCCCGCCGAGTTGTACACGAAAGCCCAGAACAGGTTCTGCTTCACCTTGCGCATGGTGGCGCGGCCCACCTCAAGCGCGGTGACCACGTCCATCAGGTCGCTCTTGATGAGAATGACGTTGCCGGTCTCCTTGGCCACGTCGGTTCCCGACCCAATGGCCATGCCCACGTCGGCCTGGGCCAGAGCCGGCGCGTCGTTGATCCCATCGCCCACCATGGCTACCAGGCGGCCCGCTTGTTGCAGCGCTTTCACCTGCTCGGCTTTGTGCTCGGGCAGGACCTCGGCCAGCACCCGATCGATGCCCACCTTCCGCGCGATGGCCTCGGCGGTGCGGCGGTTGTCACCGGTGATCATCACGGTCTCGAGGCCCAGCTCGTGGAGCCGGGCGATAGCGGCCGCGGATGTTTCCTTCAACGTATCGGCCACCGCCACCAGACCCGCCGCGCGGCCGTCCACCGCGACGAACATCGGCGTCTTCCCCTCGGCGGCCAATGTGGCCGCCTGGGCCTCGATGCCCTCCACA
>JAMDDA010000015.1:595-4845 GCA_023488925.1 Actinomycetota bacterium | reverse complement strand
CGGACGAGTCCTTACGTTCCCTCAGGCCCTCGAGTTGAGCCTCGATCTTCTGGATCTCTTCTGAATAGCCAACCCCGGGGAGTGAGGGCAAGCTCTTTAGCTCGTGCAATTGCTTGAGCAAGCGGGCCGCCTCCGCGTGGTACGACCTCCTGATGCGCATGTTGGCCTGATGCGGCACGAAGAGATCGATCTCGTCGATGCGGCGCCCGCACTGCTCGAGGACGCGAGTAGCCGAGTCGCCGATGATGCGTGTGGCGAACCGGTACACCTCCCGCCCGTTCATGTGCAGGTAGTGCCGGCGGCCGTCCACAGTCTCGTGGCTGGCAGGCAGACGCGAACCCCCGGCCGGGATGCTCAGCAGGTCCGCACCGGCTCCGTCGTTGCCCAGGTCGAACCCCAGGATGCGACCGGCCCCGTCGGCGGGAGACACCACCACCGCCCCCGCCGCGTCCCCGAACAGAACGGCCGTTCCCCGATCGTTCCAATCGAGGATGCGGGAGATGGCCTCCGCGCCCACGACCAGCACGTGCTCGTGCATCCCCGCCGCCACCAGGCCGGTGGCCATGGCCAGGGCATAGACGAAGCCGGTGCAGCCCGCGGAAAGGTCACAGGCCCCCGGCGTTCACGGCCCCGAGCGCGTGGGCGATGCGCGCGGCCGTGGCCGGCATGAGATTGTCGGGCGAGATGGAGGCGCACATGACCAGATCGACCCGCTCGGCGGGCAGGCCCGCGCTGGTCAGGGCCGCCTGCGCCGCCGGAATCCCCAGGTCGGAAGCCGCCGCCCCTGCCGGAGCCAGGCGCCTGGCCTGGATGCCCGTCCGCTGCCTGATCCACGCGTCGGAGGTGTCCAGGTGGGCCGGGAGAGCGTCGTTGGCGACCTCGGTGGCAGGCAGGTACGTCCCGAGCCCGGTGATGGTGACCTTGCGGCCCAGCATCTCGAAGTGCGTCAAGCGGGCCCGCCCTCGGTGAGTGCGAAGGTCATGGTGGCGGTGCAGGCGATCTCTTCGCCGACGGAGGCCTTGCCCTCCCCCTTGCCCAGGGGACCGCGCAGAGCCACCAGTTCCACCTCCAACCGGAGGGTGTCGCCCGGCCGCACCTGCCGGCGGAACCGGACCTTTTCCAGACCAGCGAAGAGGACGATCTTGCCCCGGTTCTCGGGAAGGGAAAGCACGGCCACCGCCCCTGCCTGCGCCAAAGCTTCCACCTGCAGCACACCGGGGAATACCGGATATCCGGGGAAATGCCCGCGGAAGACTTCTTCTTCCCCGGTGAGGCGCTTCTCGGCCACGACCCTCCGCCCGGGTACCAACTCGACGACGCTGTCCAAGAGGAGAAACGGGTCGCGATGGGGGATGACGGCTTCGATCTGCGCTTTGTCCAGCATACGACCCCTGCTCGGTGTGTTCATCCGGAAACGATTGACCCGGTGGGCGGAAAGGACCGGTGCCCCCGGGTCGTGGGTGGTAGTATTGTCCAGCAAAGACCGAACCATTTCAAGGACACGCCTGCCGCCTCTCGACCAGACGAATTCCGTTGGGATCCACCAGCTACATCGATGATTCGCTGCGCTCGTTCCTGGTGAAGCTGGGGGGGAAGTCCCCGGAACCGGCGGGCGGAGCCGCCCTGGCGCTGGCCGGCGCTTCGGCGGCGGCGCTCATGTCTCTCACCTGCCACACGGGCCTGAGCAGCTCGACCTCGCCGGACGAGCAGGCCGTGCTGAGCGCATGCCAGCTCCAGAGTGAGCAGCTCTCCGCGCGGATCCAGCACCTCATCGACGAGGATGTGCGCGCCTACCGAGCGGTCACCCGCAGCCTGCGCCTCCCCCAGGCCACCCCCGACCAACACGCGGAACGACGGCGCGCCCTCGATCAAGCCCTGGCCCACGCCTCGGAGATCCCGCTCGAGGTGGCGCGGGCCTGCCTCGATATCCTCGACCTGGCCGTGCGCATCGAGCCCTCGGTGAGCCCCCCGGTGATGGGCGACCTGGCCGCCGCCGTGCACCTGGCCGAAGCGGCCATCAAGGGCTCCCTCCGCAACGCGCGCATCAACGCCGGAACCATGGCCGATCAGGAGCGGGCCGGTGAGATCCGCGCTTCCATCGACGACCTCGCCCGCCGGGCGCGTGCCCTCACCGAGCAGGCCGAGCAGGCACTCAGAGCCCGCGGGTTCGCCGAGTGACGGACGGCCGGACGGGCGTGCAACTCCAGCTTTCCCTTCACCTGGCGGACGACCTCTACGACCTGCTCCTCATGACCGGTGAACCGGTCGACTACCTGGAGGCCGCCCGTCGTCTGCTCGCATTGCGGGCGGCGCCCGCCGACGTCTGCCGGCCCGTGATGGCCGGCCTGGTGGCCGAAGATCGCCGCTTCTGCTGGACCGACTCCCGGACCATCGGCCTGGCCGACTGGAAGCTGGCGGATCCGGACCTGGGCGAGGTGGCTTTCGTAGTCGTGGACCTGGAGACCACCGGCACGCGTCCCGGAGACGGCAAGATCACCGAGATCGGGGCGGTACGCATAGAGGGGCTGCGCGAGGTGGCTCATTTCGAGACCCTGGTGAACCCCCTGCGGTCGATCCCTCCCAAGGTCGTGGAGATCACGGGCATCACCCCGCGCATGGTGCGGGGCGCCCCGCGGATCGAGGAGGTCATGCCGCATTTCCTGGACTTCCTCCGGAACGCGGTGATCGTGGCCCACAACGCCCCCTTCGACCTCTCTTTTCTGAACTACGAGCTCGCCCGACTGAAGGGCCGCCGGCTGGGTGACGGCGCCATCGACACGGTTTCCCTCGCCCGCCACATGGCCCCCGGATTGCCCAACTACCGGCTGGGTACGGTGGCCGAAGCCCTGGGCTCCCCAGTCGCTCCTGTGCACCGCGCCCTGGCCGACGCCCGCGCGACCGCGCACATCTTCCTCACTCTGATCTCACCCTGCCCGGCCGCCGCCAGGAGAGGGGCATCACCCGCCTCGACGAGGCCCGCAGCGCGATCGACCCGGGCCACAAGCGCGACCGGCACAAGCTGGCTCTGACCCGCGATCTGCCCCGCACCCCCGGCGCCTACCTGTTTCACGACTACCAGGGGACGGTCCTCTACGTGGGCAAAGCCGAGCGCCTGCGGGACAGGGTCCGCTCCTATTTCCTCTGCCGGTCGGATCATTCCCGCAAGGTGCGGCAGGCCGTGCGGCGCCTGCACCGCGTGACCTGGGAGGAGACGGGTTCACCGCTCGCCGCCGTCGTGCGCGAGCAGGAGCTGATCCGGGAGCACCGGCCGGTCTGCAACGTCCACGGGCGCCGTCCGGAGAACTATGTGTACGTGAAGGCGGCGCAGGCCGGAAACGGCCTGCGCCTCTATGCGGGCGGCCGCCTGAGCGCGGCTCCCGGCGAAGCCGGGAGCCGCAACGGAGCGGCCCTCGCGCTCGGGCCCTTCCGGGGACGCGCGCGGGTGAAAACCGCCCTGGAGCTCCTGACCCGCTGCTACCCCATCCGCCGGTGCCGCAGCCGGCGGCCGCCCGCCTCCTGCCTCTACGAGCAAACGGAAACCTGTCTTGCCCCTTGCCGCGGACCACACCGCCGAGTGGAGGAGCACGATGCCCTCGTCCGGCGGATCATCGAATGGCTGACCGGATCCGGAGACGGCCCGGCCGACGATCCCGTGCGCCGGGGGGAGGAGCTCATGCGTCGCCTCTCGCAGCAGCATCGTTTCGAGGAGGCCCGCTGGGTCCACGAGGCTCTGGACGACCTGACCGGCCTGCGTCGCTCGTATCAGGCCCTACGCGAGGCCTGCGCACTGCGTTTCGCCGCCCTCTGGCCCCTCCCCGAGACGGCGGCGGGCAAACGTCTGCAGCTGGACCTGGTGTGGGACGGGCGCCTGCGCGAGTCGTTGCCCCTGCCCCCCGCTACGGCGGCCCTGGAGATCGGGCGGGCCTTGCGCGCCCTGCCGCAGGGGGCGCCCGGTTCCCCGCGCGGAGAAGAACCCCGACGAGGCCATCCGGCCGAGTCCAGTCCCCCGGCTCTGGTCGCCGTCGCATCGGAAGAGCTCGACGTGCTCCTCGCTGTGCGCCGCTGGCTGTTGGAAACACCCGAAGCCCTGACCGAGCCCTGCCCCCCGGCCGTATCCGGAGCGGACCCCCTGGAGATGTGGCGGGCCCGGTTGGTGGAACGCGTCACCGGCCTGATCGGGACCTGACGGGCCGCCGCAGGCCTCGGAGGCCGCCGCGGGTCTGACGGCCCATCGCGAGCCCGGCCGGGCC
>JAMDDA010000015.1:0-585 GCA_023488925.1 Actinomycetota bacterium | reverse complement strand
TCAGGGGCCGCCGCGGAACTCAGGGGCCGCCGCGGGACGACAGGCCGCCCAAGGGCCGATGGGCCGTCGAGGGCCTCAGGACCCGCGCTGGTTGTAGGCTCAGACGGGGGCCACCTCGCGAGTCGTGACGGCGATGCCCTTGGCCTTCATCACCACGGTAAGCAGGCTGCGGTCGATCTTGCCCTTGTAGATGGGCACTCCCTCTTCCACGCAGAACCGGATGACGTCTTTCGTCTCCATCCCGAACTCTTTCGCCAGCTCCTCCGGAGTGAAGTGGTTGGCCATCACTACTCCTTTCTGAGGTACCAGATCATCCCGGCCCAACGACAAAAGAGCCCGGCATGCGCACGCTGCCAGGCTCGTTCATGCACTTGTGGCCGGACGAGGAACCTTGGGCCCTCTCCGGCGGGGCCAACGCCCCGCATCGACTCGAGGAATCATGTTTATAGTGTAGACTCCCCGGCTCCAAGGCACAACCTCAACCGCCCGAAGTTTCACGCAAAATGCGCGGGAAAGCCGCCGGCGACTACGCTTCCACTCCCTCCTCCGCCAACTGCACATACCAGCCCGGAGTCACGGAGTCAG
>JAMDDA010000038.1:3592-4850 GCA_023488925.1 Actinomycetota bacterium | reverse complement strand
CGGATGTGACAAGCCCCCCGGGGCTGGGACAAAGAGGGCAACATCACCCCGGAGAAGCGGGCGGAGCTCGGCCTTGACTAGGCCGGCGCCCGCACAGGCCACTGTGAGCGAGCACGCCCGCCCATGAGCGAACGCCTCCTCATCTTGGGGAACAGTGCGGCCGCCCTCGCCGCCCTGCGCGCGTACCGCGAAAAGGGCGGCAAGGGACAGGTGACTCTGGTCTCCCGGGAGCCCTGTCCTGCTTACTCCCCGGTCCTCACCACCTACTACCTGCGCGGCCGGATACCGGAAACGGGCCTCTTCGTCTGCGACACGGCCTTCTACGAGAAGAGCGGGGTCGAGACTCTCTTCGGCCAGACGGTGGTCGGCCTGGATACCAAGGACCAGAGAGTGTTCCTTGACGACGGCAAGAAGATCGCCTACGACCTGCTCCTCATCGCCACCGGAGCCTCTCCCCGGCGCCTGGAGGGATTGGCCGCCGACGTGGCCGCAGACATCGGCTACCTCCGTACGATCGGAGACGCCCGGCGCATCGAGGAGAGGGCGAAGAAGGCTGCCCACGTGGTGGTGGTGGGCGGTGGCCTGGTCAGCCTGCAGGTGGCGACCGCCCTTGCCCGACCGGGTCTCCGGGTGACCGGCGTGGTCTCCTCCCAGCAGCTTCTCTCCCAGAATATCGACGCCGGATACCGCGGCCGGCCTGGTCCGGCGCCACATCGAGCGCAGCGGGAATGTCGCGTTCCTCTTCGGGGCGAATGTTCGGGAGATACGTAGAAGGGGAGGGAGCTACCTGCTCGGCCTCGACACCGGGGAGGAGCTTGCGGCCGATCTCGTGGTGGTGGGCAAGGGGGTCGCTCCCAACCTGGACTTCGTGGACCGGGCGCAGATCGAGGTGGGCCGCGGCATCCTGGTGGATGAGCACCTGCGCACGAGCGCAGAGAACGTCTACGCCGCCGGCGACGTGTGCGAGGCGGTGAACCGCCTGACCGGCCGGCCCGAGCCGGTGCCCACCTGGACGAACGCCTGCGAGCAGGGTCGCATCGCCGGCTTGAGCCTGGCGGGGAGGGAGGCCACCTTCGCAGGTTCCATCCCCGAGAACATCACCACGGTCTTCGGTCTGCCGGTGGTCTCCCTCGGCCTTACCCGATTCTCACGAGTCGAGCAAGGACTGCGCGAGGTTGTTCACACAGACGAAGGCCGGGCCCTCTACCGCAAGCTCATCTTCCGGGGCGAGCGGCTGGTGGGGGCGCTCCTCGTGGGA
>JAMDDA010000038.1:0-3441 GCA_023488925.1 Actinomycetota bacterium | reverse complement strand
GGTCGGTTGGATCTACCCGCGGAGCGAGTGCTGCGCGGGGAGCTGTGTCAGGGGTCGCGCTTGTGGGCGTGCCGCTGCGGTCCTTCGGTGTGACGTGCGCCGATGATTGCCAGACAGGATCACTCAGACGCAGGAGGTGGATGCTTGGAAGTTTCCTTGAAGCCCGTCGACGGCACCTGACCGAGAAAAACGGAATGCTCATACAAAGTTACGGCATCGGAAGCTACACAGAACGGGGGAGAGATGGGCGCTTCAGCAGAACAGAAGCCCAAAGACATCGCCCAGGTGGTCATGGAGGAGACCGAGAGAAGACTGGACACGTACTACGAGATCGCGCTGCCGGGCGAGGACGATTCACCGATCCAGCCCATGACCTCGGGGGCCCTCTGGCTCATCGTCGCCGTCGCGATCGGGCTCCTCGCTCTTTGGCTGATAGGCCGATTCGTCATCCTGCCCATCTATGTGTGACGGCACGGGTGGTCTCCCTGTCTGCACATACGACCTAAAGGGGGGTTTTCAATGTCATCCGAAACGTCAGTCGAACGGGTGATTGCCGAGGAGGCGACCAAGAGTCGCCTGCTCGTCCTTCCCGGCGAGCGCACTCTCGGCCTGCGCGATATGGTCTTGATCCAGATCTCGTTTAGCGTGGCCACGTGGATGCTGGTAACGGGAGCCTACATCGGCTTCTCCGCTCCCTTCTGGCCCGCCATGATCATCTCCGTGTTCGGGACTACGTTCCCGCTCCTGTTCCACTCCTTCATCGGCAAGATGACCACCAAGTGGGGCATAGACGGCTCTATCCTCGCCCGGGCTACCTGGGGGCCGATCGGCGCGGCCATCATCCTGCCGATCTTCCTGTTCCTGGTTTACATGGTGTGGACCTCCATCCCCGTTGTGATGTTCGGCCGAGTGACGCATGAAGCGCTGGCGTTCCTCAACATCGGTGGATTCTGGGCGGATCCCAGGCTCTGGGGTGTGATCGCCTTCTTCTGCTCGGCACTTGTCCTCTGGAGAAGTGCCGCGGTGCTGTTCTGGTTCTTCCGCTTCGTCACTCCCACCATCGTGGTCGTTTTGATACTGCTCACCGTGAGGACTGTGGCCGAGTACGGGTGGACCAACCTGGTCCATATCGTCCCGGAAGGCTTCGACCCGAATCCGGATATGAGCTACATGATCGGCAGCGAGATCGCCATCGGTCTCGGCTTCTCGTGGGTCTTCTGCTACTCGATATACTGCCGGCTGGCCAAGAGCGAGAACATTGGTTTCTTCGGTCCCGCCATCGGTTGGGGCCCCGCCTGGGGGCTGCTCTCCGCGCCGGCAATCATGGCCGCGCTAGCGGCGGGTGTGACCGACCCCGTGTATCTGCTCGAGGGCGCAGGAGCCGGCTGGGTTGCCGTCTATCTGCTCTTCCTGTTCGGCGCCAACATCTTCTCCGCGGTGTGCACGATGTACATCGTGTCGCTGGCCGCGCGGACCCTCTGGCCGAAGCTCCCCTGGGGACTGGCTGTGCTGATCAACGCGTTCGTCATCATCCTGGTCTTCTGGACCAAGGCGTACGACCAGTTCGGCAAGTTCATCACCCTGATCGGCGCCACCATGGGACCCCTCGGCGCGATCATGGTCGTTGACTACATGCTGAAAGGGTTCCAGCTCAACCTCCGGGAGGTCTACACACAGAAGAAGGGCAGCGGGTACTGGTACCACTGGGGAGTGAACCCGTATGCGTTTGTCGCTCTGGCGGTTGGTGCCGCTGTCAGTTTCTGGATGTACAATCCACTGACATCAGCCGTGGCCCATCCAGGCATTTTCAAGATCGCTGGGGCGGCCATCCCGTCTTCCCTGGCGGCCGGCGTGGTGTACTACGGGCTTGCGAAAGCCTTCCTGCGACCCAAGAGGATCGGCTTCCCCGAGGTGCCCACGGTTCGCAGGACGAGGAAGGTCAGTGCAGCGTCGGTGCCGGAGGTGGCCCTTGCCGAGGGAGGGACCGTCGAGCCGTAGTCATGAGTGGGTGGAAATGGTTCACGACCGGAGGGGTACGGTGCCCTGCCGAAAAACCTGCTTGCGACCGGTGGGTTTAGAGACCAAGACCAGGCGGGCGGCGGAGGCCGTGCTCGGGCCCTGGCCGAGCATGGTGTCAAGCCGACCAAGGTGGTGAAGCCGGCCACAAGGAACGCCGGACACACGATCTGCGGGGCAGCCCTTTAGGTGGGCGCGGATCTCATTGTGATGGGGGCTGCGGCCATGGACTCGTCGGCAGTCTTCTCAGCGGGAGCTCGACATGCTCGTCGAGCACTGCCCCCGATCCCGGTGTTGCTCATTCGGCAGGCACTTCTGTTCGGTGGCCGGGGAACCGTGCTCGCGTCAGGTGGGTGCGACCCCGGCCATCGAGGCGCCGCGGGCCGCGCGGCCGACCCGTCCGGCGCCCTTGTCGCTGCATGTCTGGGAAGGGAACGTTCCTGACGTCGTGGTCCTGCCAAGACCGCCGAGGACGTCGTGGCGCTGTCACGGCCGCCGACGAGCTCTTAATTGAGATGGGGCCGGTTCCTCGCCCCGGCGGGCTGGTTCGCGAGCTTGAACCAGCCGAGCGGACCATCCGGGACCAGGTGGCCCGAATCGTCGGAATGCGCACTGAGGCGCTGCGACCGTGAGTTTCCCGACCGTAGGGGGCGCAGGCGCCGAGACGCCGAGCCTATCGACTGTGCCGGCGTGCTGAGCCGCCGAGGGTGGGAGGCGGTTTTCCGTCCGGGAGGACGGTTATCATGTCCCGGCAAGCACTCGGGCCGGAAGGGATGCGGGCGACATGAGGTTCATCCACACGGGCGACTGGCATCTGGGGCGGCTCTTTTTCGGCCTGCACCTGACCGAGGATCAGTCTTACGTCCTTGACCAGCTCATCGAGGTGGCCCGCGAAGCGCGGGCCCAGGCATTGGTGATCGCCGGCGACGTTTACGACCGGGCCGTGCCGCCTCCGGAAGCGGTGCAGCTCCTCGACGAGGTTCTCTCCCGTTTCGCCCTGGATGTGGGCATTCCCGTGCTGATGATCGCCGGCAATCACGACAGCCCGGAGCGGCTGGGCTTCGGCGCACGCTTGCTGGCGGCTCAGGGTGTCCATGTGGCCGGATTGCCGGCAACCGGGTGGACGTCGCCGCCGACCGGCGCGGGGGAGCGCGCATCCGGGGCGGAGTCGACGGCAGGCTCACTCCAACCGCTGGTCGTTGGGCCGACGGACCTGGTGCTGCATTACGAGCACGGCCCCGTGCGCTTTCTCGCCCTCCCTTACGCGGAGCCGGCTGTGGTCCGGGCCTGTTTGGCCGATGAGGCGGTGCGAGACCATGAGACGGCCATGCAGGCGTTGCTGCGGCGGCTGGGGTCGCGGCTGCCCGGGGAACGGACCGTGCTGGTGACGCACGCCTTCGTGCCGGGGGGACTGGAGAGTGAGGC
>JAMDDA010000028.1 GCA_023488925.1 Actinomycetota bacterium | reverse complement strand
GTCTCGTCGGGCCGGCGGACGGGTGTCGAGTGGGGCGCCTCGGTCACCAGTTGGGGTGCGCGGCGGGCTTCCTCGGCGATGCGGCGCAGGAGGTCGGCGAAGTGGTCGAGGGAGGCAAGGTCCTCGCTCTCCGTGGGCTCGATCATCAGGGCTTCGGACACGATGAGCGGGAAGTAGACCGTGGGGGCATGAACGCCGAAATCGAGGAGCCTCTTTGCGATATCGCGGGCGGTCACCCCGGTCTCGCGTTTCTGCCGGGAGGCCGAGGCGACAAACTCATGCATGCAGAGCCGGTCGTGGGGCACGTCGTAGAAATCACGCAGGCGAACGCGTAAGTAGTTCGCGTTGAGCACGGCGTCTTCGGAGGCTCGGCGCAGGCCGTCGGCACCCATGCGCAGGATGTAGGCATAGGCGCGCACCAGCACGCCCACGTTGCCGTGGAAACCCTTCACCCGGCCGATGCTCTGGGGACGCTGGTAGTCGAGGAAAAAGGTGGGTGGCGGGGCGGCTGCGGTCACGCCTGGCGGCGGGGGTGAAGCCGGCGCAAGGGGTGAAGCCAGCGCAAGGGGTGAAGCCGGCGCAAGGGGTGAAGCCGGCGCGTTCGGAGAACCGCCGTCCCGCCGGGAGACCAGGGGCACCGGCAGGTAGGGTTCGAGCAGCTCGCCCACTGCCACCGGCCCCGCCCCCGGCCCGCCGCCACCGTGGGGGGTGGAGAAAGTTTTGTGGAGATTCATGTGTACCACGTCCATGCCCATGTCGCCCGGCCGGGCCTTGCCCATGATGGCGTTCAGGTTTGCCCCGTCGTAGTACACCAGGGCGCCCGCTTCGTGCACCAGGCGGGAGATCTCCAGGATGTCCTCCTCGAACAGACCCAGGGTGTTCGGGTTGGTGAGCATGAGCGCGGCCGTCCGCTCCGAGAGAGCGGCGCGCAGGGTCTCCAGGTCGATCAGCCCCCGTGCGGAACTCGGCAGCTCTACCACCCGATAGCCGGCCATGCGGGCTGTGGCCAGGTTGGTGCCGTGGGCCGAATCGGGCACGATGACCGTGTCGCGCCGGCCTTCTCCGCGGTCACGGTGGTAGGCGCGGATCATGAGGACGCCCGTCAGCTCCCCGTGGGCTCCGGCTGAGGGCTGGAGGGTCGCTCGCTTCATGCCGGTCACGGCCAGCAAAGCCTGTTCGAGCTCCCACATGAGCTGGAGGGTGCCCTGCACCTCGCGGACATCCTGGTACGGATGCAGGTCGGCGAAGCCCGGCAGGGCCGCGACCTCGTCGTCTACTTTGGGGTTGTACTTCATCGTGCACGAGCCCAAGGGATACATGCCGAGGTCGATGGCGTGGTTCAGATGCGAGAGACGGGTGTAGTGGCGTACCACCTGGGGCTCGGCCAGCTCCGGGAGGGCGGGGGGAACGGCGCGCAGGGCTACTCCGGCCAGCAGGTCCCCGGCGGACGGCATGTCGACCCCGGCGGCGGGCACCTCGGCGCCTCGGTGACCGGGGCGGCTCTTCTCGTAAATAAGGGGCTCCACCGGCGGCGCAGCCGGGGAAGGCGGTGAGGTGAGCACGGCGGGGTCCGGTGGCTTCATTGGGCGTCTCCCCCCAGAATGTCGCGGGCGGTGGTTAAGTAGAGTTCGAGATCGGCGGGCGTGTTGAGCTCGGTGACGGCTACCAGGAGCACGTCTTTGCGATCCGAGGCGAAGCGGTCGAGGGGCACACCGGGATCGACGTCGCGGGCGCGCGCGGCTGCGGCGAAGGAGGCCGCGTCGGTCGGAAGCCGGAGGGCGAACTCGTTGAAGAAGGGCCCCGAGAAGAGAGGTTCGATGCCCGGCAGAGTACAGAGGCGCTCGTGCAGGTAGTGGGCCCGGCGTACGCATACGTCGCCCACCTCGCGCAGCCCAGTCGATCCCAGGAGGGCCAGATAGATGGTGGCGGCCAGGGCGTTCAGCGCCTGATTCGAGCAGATGTTCGAGGTGGCTTTGGCTCGGCGGATGTGCTGCTCCCGGGCTTGGAGGGTGAGGGTATAGCAGGGGCGGCCGTCGAGATCGGTGGTCTGCCCGACCAGGCGGCCGGGCAGTTGCCGCAGGTACTTCGCACGGCAGGCCAAGTACCCGGCCGAGGGGCCGCCGAAGCTCATGGCATTGCCGAAGACCTGCATGTCACCCACGGCCACGTCGGCACCCACCGTTCCCGGCGCCGCCAGCAGTCCCAGAGTCATTGGGTTCTGGCTGACGATCAGGAGCGCCCCGGCGTCATGGGCGGCTTCGGCCAGAGGAGCCAGGTCTTCGATGACGCCGAAGAAATTGGGCTGTTGCACGAGCAGGGCGCCGGCTCCGGCCAGCAGGGCGGGGTGGGGAGGGAGCGTGCGGCCCGTGCCCGGATCGAGGCCGAGTTCGGCCGTCTCGATGCCCGGGCCGGACGCGTACGTGGCGAGCACCTCTCGCGCCTCGGGATGGACGCCGGTCGAGACGACGAGCCGCTCCCGCCGGGTGTGCCGCAGCGCCAGCAACGCGCCCTCGGCCAGGGCCGAGGGCGCGTCGTACATGCCGGCGTTGGCCACCTCCAGGCCGGTGAGCTCGCACACCGCGGTTTGGAACTCGAAGATATGCTGCAAGGTCCCCTGGCTTACTTCAGGCTGATAGGGTGTATAGGCAGTGAGGAACTCCGCCCGGCTGGTCAAGGCCCGCACGGCTGCCGGGACGAAGTGGTGGTAGCAGCCCGCCCCCAGGAAAGCGGCCGAGCGGCACACCTGGTTTCGGGCAGCCAGGTCTTCCAGCCGCCGTCGTACCTCGGCCTCGGAGAGCCCCGGGGGCAAGTCGAGGGCGCGAACCCGCAGGTCGGCCGGTATGGGAGAGAAGAGGTCGTCGGTGGAGGCGACGCCGATGGCGGCCAACATGGCCTGCCGGTCGGCGTCTGTGTGGGGGAGGTAGCTCACGCTTCGGCTCCCTCGGCGTCGCCCGGGCAGTCCGTGCGCGCGGAGCGCGGCACGTGGTTCGGAACAGGTGTCACCCCGCGGCGATAGAAGGGCCGTTCGACCACCTGGGCGGGAAGCTCGGCGCCCCGCACGAGCAGCAGCACCTCGGTACCCACGCCGGCGTACCGGGGCAGCACGTAGCCCAGGGCGATGGGGTGGCCGAGCACCGGGCTGACCGAACCCGAGGTGATCTTCCCCACGATGAGGTCACCCACGGCGATCTCGTCACCGGGGCGGGGGATGGAACGGGCGGTGGTGCGGAGGCCCACGAGGAGCTTCTCCGGACCCTTCGCCTTGGCTTCCAGCAGGGCCTCGCGGCCCATGAAGTCACTCCGATCCACATCGGTGAGCCACCCCAGGCGGGCTTCGAAAGGGGTGGTGTTCTTGGTGAGGTCCTGCCCGTAGAGGAGAAGGGCGGCTTCCAGGCGGAGGGTGTCGCGCGCGCCCAGGCCGCAGGGGCGTACCGTAGAGTCGGCGTCGGCCGCCAGCAGCGCGTGCCAGAGGGCCGGGGCGTCGTTGCCGTCGACCATGAACTCTACGCCCTCTTCCCCGGTGTAGCCCGTGCGCATCACCGTAGCCTCGACGCCGGCGACCTGGGCCTGCGTGAAAGTGAAGGCGCGGGGCGGTACGGCGGCCGGGCCGCCGAGGCGGGCGAGTACATCGAGGGCGGCCGGGCCCTGCAGGGCGAGCAAGGCGGTGAGCTCGGTGAGGTCGTCGAGGGTGGTGCCCTCGGGCAGGTGCTCCTCGATCCAGCTGCGGTCCTCGGCCGTGCGGGCGGCGTTCACGACGAGCTGCAGGCCGTCGGCGCGCCGGTAGACGATGAGGTCGTCCAGCACGCCGCCCCAGGGGGTCAGCAGGACCGTGTACCGGGCTTCACCCGGAGCGAGGCGGGACAGGTTGCTCGCCACGAGTCTCTCCAAGGCGCGGAGCGCCAGCGGCCCCCGCAGGAATAGGCGGCCCATGTGCGAGACATCGAAAAGCCCGGCCCGGTGCCGAACCTGGAAATGCTCGTCGATGATCGAAGTGTAGAGAAGGGGCATGGACCAGCCGGCGAAAGGGGCAAACCGGGCGCACAAGCGGCCGTGTTCCCGGTGGAGGGGCAGGAGCCTGAGCTCGCCGCCGCGGGTCGGGTCGTTCTGGGCCGTCAGGTCGTCGTCATCCATGCTGGCTCCTTCCGCCGTTTCGCGTCGGCCGCGGGCCGCCCGCGTTCCCGTGTAGTGTTTCCCGGGCGGCGCCACCTCTAACGCGATTTCGTCGAATTCTTGGGCTTTCCTCATACTTCGCTCACAGTCGGCGGGCACACTGGGGGCGTACCCGGTAACCGAGGGCCCGGTGGGCCCGAGGAGGTGAGCAGCATCATGAGGAAACGCCTACTGGATCACAGGTGGACGGTCACGGTTGCGGCCCTGACCTTGGTGTTGGCCATGAGCGCCGCCGCGTGGGCCGTCACCGGAAACGAGCCCGCGGCCGACCCGGGCACGGGGGCGGCCTTCCTCGGCCCCTTCGGTGGAGGTGCGGGCTTCGGTCCGAGCGGGCTCGGCGGCGGCATGGGCTTTCACCGAGGGGGTGGCCCCCTGACCGACGAGCAGCGTGCCCAGCTCCAGCAGTGGCGGCAGCAACGCCAGGCGGCCATGGAGCAGCGGCGGGACGCCTTTTTGAACCTGATTCGGGAGAAGATGAGCGCGGAAGACCAAAAGACGCTCGACGCCCTCGTGGCCAAGGCCAAGGAGCAGCGTGACGCCCTCGAGCAGGCCCGCACCGCCCTGCAGGACACCACCGCCAAGATCGGTGAGCTGGTGAACAAGTACTTCCCAGGCACCGACGCTGCGGGCTCGAGCACCACGACGAGCACGGTGCCGGCGGGTACGGCGCAGTAGCGCGACCGGCCCGGGGCGGCAGCGCCGACCGGTGCAGGGCGGCGCCCCCCGAGCTCGGAGCCGCGGTCCCCACGAGCCCGGGGCGGCAGCTTCACGGTGGTGCCGCCGGCGGCCGAGCCACTGGCGGCCCCCCGAGCCCGGGGCGGCAGCGGGGATCGCCGCGCCCCGTATCCCCTCCCTCCCGGCCCGGGCGGGAAGCATCC
>JAMDDA010000051.1 GCA_023488925.1 Actinomycetota bacterium | reverse complement strand
GAACGATGCGGCTCATGGGGCAGATGCTCAGTATGGGGATCGCCCTGCTGGTGTTCGCCGTCACCCTCGGATCGGCGCGGGTGACTCCCGCCGTCCACGCGGAGTTCGTCACGGCGGTGCGGGTGGCCTTCGCGATCTTCACCGCCCTGTGTCTGGCCGGGGTGGCAGCCTCGCTGGCGCGGGGGAGGTTGCGCGAGACGGTTGCGGCCGGGGCGAAGGAGACCGGGGTGACCACCGCAGGGGACCCGGATACGGGAGGCGGGTGAGGGGGTGGACGGCCGGAAGGCGGACCGTCACGGGAACGCGGACCTGCCGGAGGAGTGGAGCTGATGGACTTCGACACGCTGGTCGACCGCACGGGCACGGCCAGCCTCAAGTGGAGTCTCTACGGCGCTGGCGTCCTCCCTCTGTGGGTCGCCGACATGGATTTCCCGGCGGCTCCGCCCGTCATCGCGGCGGTCAAGGCTCTGGCCGCGCACGGCGTCTACGGTTACGCCCACGTGTCCGCGTCGCTGGTGGAGGCCATCGGCGACTTTCTCCTCAGCCGGTATGGCTGGCGGGTGCAGCCCGACTGGCTGGTCTTCCTGCCCGGGGTGGTGCCCGCCCTCAACCTCGTTTGCCGGGCGTACTCCGGTCCGAACGAAGCCGTGATGACCGTCACCCCGGTCTACCCGCCCTTCCTGGAGGCACCTCCCTTCCAGGGCCGCCGTCTGCAGACGGTGCCGGCGGTGCTCGAGGGAGATCGCTGGCGCCTCCCCCTGGAGGCGATGGAGGCCGCCGTCACGCCCGAGACCCGGGTGTTCCTCTACTGCCACCCCCACAATCCCCTGGGGCGCGCTTGGGAGAGGGAGGAGGTCGCGGCCGTCGTCGATTTCTGCCGCAGGCACGACCTGGTGCTCTGCTCCGACGAGATCCATTGCGACCTGCTGCTCGACCCGGTGGAGCATCTGCCCGCTTGTCTGGCTTCCGAGGCCGCTCCCGCCATCACCGTCACCCTCATGTCGCCGAGCAAAGCCTTCAACCTCCCCGGGTTGAACTTCGCGTTCGCCGTCATCCCCGACCTGGACCTCAGACAAAGGTTCATCCGGGAGACACGCGGTCTCTTCCCCCTGCCGGGATGCTTCGCGGTGGTGGCCGCCGAGGCGGCCTACCGGGAGGGCGGGCCGTGGCTGGCGGAGCTCCTCCACTATCTGCGCGGCAACCGGGATCTGGTGGAGGAGTTCGTGGCCGGCGAGCTGCCCGGAGTGACCATGACCCACGTGGAGGCCACGTATCTGGCCTGGCTCGACCTTCGCCGCCTGGGTCTCGACGACCCGACCAAGGCGTGTGAGCGGGTCGGGGTAGCCCTGTCCGACGGACGGCTCTTCGGGGGGCCGGGGTATGTGCGCCTCAATTTCGGGTGCCCGCGCAGCCTTCTCGCGGAGGCGCTGCGGCGGATCAAGGTGGGCCTCGATTCCGGGCCTCCCGATTCCGGGGCTCCCGATTCCGGGGCTCTCGATTGAGCGCCGCTCCCGGTTGAGGGCCTCCTGGTTGAGGGCCTCCTGGTTGAGCGCCTCCCGGTTGAGGGCCTCCTGGTTGAGCGGCGCACCACCCGAGGGGCGACGGCCACCCTCCACAACTGGCCCATCCCGGCTCGAGACTGAACCATCGCGGGTTCGACGGGGAGTCACCCGTGTGTGGATCCACCTGGAAAACCCGGCTTGCGACTGGCCGGCGATCATTTGGGTCCCCATCGGGCTGCCCATGTGAGCAACCGAGTCGCGGGGGTTTCCCGGTAGTTCGACTTGCTTCTGATAACAGAATAGCGTAGGCTGTTATCATGATACGGACTCAGATAAGTCTGACCGAAGAGGAATACGCGGCGGCCAAGCGCGAGGCGGCCCGACTCGGCATTTCCCTGGCTGAGCTTGTGCGGCGCTCCCTGCGCACGATCCTTCCCGTGGACGGGACCAAGCCCTGGATGCGCTACGCGGGGATAGTCGAGACGGGTGATCCCGCCTCCAGCCAGAACATCGACGATGTGGTCTATGGCCGCAAGGACTGAGTCGTATGTAGACACTTCGGCTCTGATAGCGTTCACGGATCGCTCGGATGCCCATCACCCCACGTTCCGTCGTCTTTTCTCGGAGCCGCCACCTCTGCTGACCACGACGCTGGTGGTGGCCGAAGGGCACGCTTGGTTTCTGCGCCGCTACGACCGGTCGAGGGCGCTCCAGTTCCTGGCCATGATCGAGGATATGACGCCCTTGACAGTGATAGCGGTCGGTCCGAAAGAGCAGGCAGCGGCCACCGATTTGCTGCGCCGTTTCTCGGACCAGGATCTCACTCTGACGGACGCCACCGGACTTCACGTCATGGATACCTACCGGATCAGGATGTGTTGGTCTACGGACTTCCACCTGGGACTCACAGGGGTGCCATTAGTGATCAATGGGGCCTGAGCGGCCCAGGGCTCAGCTCAACCCCGACATGTGGCTGAGCGCTCCGGGGCCCTGCACCGGTCGACGATCTCCACGGGCTGCAGAGCGGAAGGGAGAAGTTCCTGCGCACCAGCGGAGGCAACCGTCTCTCCCCATCGACGCCTGGTTCGTCTCTCGCCATCGACGCCTGGTTCGTCTCTCGCCATCGACGCCTGGTTCGTCTCTCGCCATCGACGGTTGGTTCTATTCTCCCGCGGGAATATCGAATAAACGAACGTCACGTTCTCGCGACAGAGAGGTCGAGAATGAGCAACTCCGAGCCGCCCTATAAATCGATAGATTGCGTGGGCCTGTTCTGCCCTGAACCGCTGTTCCAGACACGCGAGGCGATGGATTCCTTGAACGTGGGAGACATTCTCGAGGTGTTGGCCGACGACCCGGCGGCGGAGGAGGACCTCACCCGGTTCGCCAAGCGGGCCGGTCACGAGATGGTCTCGATAGAGAACAACGGAGACTATCAGCGTTTCCTCATCCGCAAAGGGCGCTAGGAGGCAATCCCCATGAAGAATGAGAACGCCATACTGTACGTGCAGACCAGCAACGATCCGGCGCGCCAATACTCACCACTGGTGCTGGCCCAGGCAGCCAAAGCCATGGACCTCGAGCCCACCATCTACTACCTGGGCATGGGTTTGGTGACACTTCGACCGGGCGAAGCCGAGAAGATGCAGCTCGGGACGTTCCCCAGTGTGCGCGAAATGCTTGACAAGACATTGGCGATGGGCATTCCGGTGCTGGCCTGCGAGGCCTCGAAGCAGATGCTCGGCTGGGACAGCGTCGAGCTCATCGACGGCGTCAAGATCGTGGGGGCAGCCACCCTCAACGATCTCGCGCTGGACGCCGGCGCCACGATGTGGTTCTAGGCGGGCCGGCGATGGACGAAGCGACCGCCGGCGTGTCCCGCCGCGTGCCGGTGGAGGCCACCGGGGACGAGGTCTACCTGGACTATCAATCGGCCAAACCCGTCGACCCGCGGGTCGTCGTAGCCATGCTGCCGTACTTCACCGAACGCTTCGGCAATCCTGCCGCCCTGCACACGGTGGGCGACCGCGCCACCGCCGCCCTGGAGGAGGGCCGGGCCGGCGTCGCCGCCTTCATCGGCGCGCAGCCCGAAGAGATCGTATTCACTTCCGGAGCCACCGAGTCCAACAACCTCGCGCTCATCGGCTACGCCAACCGCAACAAGCAGGCCGGGAACCACCTCATCATCTCCGAGGTGGAGCACATCTCCCTGCACAACATCGGAAAATATCTGGAGAAGCAGGGTTTTCGGGTAACCAAGGTGCCGCCCGATCAGTTCGGACGCATCAGTCCCCAGAAGATCCGCGCCCGCATCACCGATGACACGATCCTGGTCTCGGTGGGCTGGGCCAGCAACGAGATCGGTACCATCCAGCCCATCCCCGCCATCGCCGAGATGCTCCACGGTACGGGCGTGGCGCTGCACGTCGACGGCGTAGCCGCCGAGGGAATGCTGCCCATGGATATGGCGGCCGTGCCCGTGTCCCTGTTGACACTCTCCAGCAACGACATCTACGGCCCCCCCGGACTGGGAGCCCTCTATATCCGCGGGCGCACGCGGCTGGCGGCGGTGACCATGGGTGGGGGACAAGAACGAGGTCTACGCTCCGGCACCGAGAACCTGCCGGCGATCGTCGGTATGGCGGCGGCCGCGCGCATCGCCGCCGAGGAGATGCCGGGCGAGACGGCGCGCCTCACTGCCCTGCGCGACCGTTTGATCCGGGAAGTGCTCGAGACGATCCCGGACTCCCACCTCAACGGGCATCCCACGGAGCGCCTGCCCAACAACGCGCACTTCCGTTTCGATGGCATCGAGGGAGAGTCGCTCCTTCTCTCCTTGAAGGACGCGGGCATATGGGTATCCACGGGCTCCGCTTGTTCCTCCAAGACCCTCGAGCCGTCACACACGCTCATCTCCTGCGGCTTACTGCACGAGGAGGCCCATGGCTCACTCGAATTCACCTTCGGGCGATACAGCCGAGAGAGCGACGTGGACCGGGTCATGGAGGTCCTGCCCGGGATAGTGGCGCGGCTGCGGCGTCTCTCTCCCCTTTACAGAAAGGTCTGAAGGAGACTGTTGAAAAAGACCATGACGCCACGTTCGGAGACAAACAATCCCGGTGTCTGGACCTTTGGCCGCGCCCGAACGCGGGGCGACACCGAATCCTTCGACCGCAGCCCAGCCCTACGAAGGTCCGGCTGAGGGGGCGCGACTCGTCCGCCGGCCGGTCACGCAGAGAGGCTTTCAGGAGGATTACATGAAGTCCACGCAGTATTCGGAGAAGACACTGGACCACTTCCGCAACCCGCGCAACGTGGGTACCCTCGAAGGGGACGATGTCGCCGTCGGGCGGGTCGGTAACCCTGTGTGCGGCGACCTCATGGAGATGTACGTGCGCATCGAGGACGACCGCATCGCCGATATCAAGTTCCTGACCTTCGGGTGCGGATCGGCAGTGGCCACCTCGAGCATGATCACCGAGCTCGTCATGGGCAAGACCCTCGACGAGGCCCTCGAGATCACCCGCGCCGACGTTGCCGACGCACTCGA
>JAMDDA010000176.1 GCA_023488925.1 Actinomycetota bacterium | reverse complement strand
ATGCGGGACTTGGCGACCGGGGAGATCACACGGGCGGTTCGCGACTCCACCATCAACGGGCTCGGCATTCGGCAGGGCACTTTCATCGGCCTGGTGAACGAGGAGGTCGTGGCCAGCTCCGATGATCTGGAGGCCGTCGTGGAGGAAGTGGCCGCCCGGCTCATCGCCGACGGTCGCGAGCTGGTCACGGTGCTCGTGGGCGACGGCGAGATCGCGGAGCGCGCGGCCGCGGCGGCCGACCGCTTGCGGGAGCGCTATCCGCAGGTGGACATCGAGATCCACGAGGGTGGCCAGCCGCTGTATCCATTGCTCTTGTCGGCAGAATGACGGCGACCGCCCTGGTTCACGGAGCGAAAAAGAGGGCAGCATGACGGCGACCGCCACGGTCCGGGGAGCGACGAAGGGGGACCCATGAGCGACCAAGTCCGCACGCGGAACAACACGGCCATCGTGGTGGACTCCACGGCCGACCTGCCCGACAGTCTGGCCGCCGACTCCAATCTCTCCATGGTGCCTCTGAACGTCCACTTTGGTGACGAGACTTTCCGCGACTGGGTGGACATCCGTCCGCGGGAGTTCTACGCTCGGTTGCGTACCGCCTCGAGGTTGCCCACGACATCGCAGCCCCCGGCGGGCGCGTTCATCGAGGAATACCGGCGCCTGCGCCGGCGCTTCGACCATGTGTACTCCGTTCACCTGAGCAGCAGGCTCAGCGGCACCCTGGAGAGCGCCACCGTTGCGCAGAGGGAGGTCGACGGGGTCACGGTGATCGACTCGGAGATGGTTACCCTGGCGGTGGCCCTGTTGGTGCAGCGGTTGCTCGCCCGTCTCGACGCGGGCACCACCCACGAAGACATCCTGGCCTACGCCGAACGCTACCGCCGTGAAGCCGGGCGCCTGTTCGCCCGCGACACGCTCGAATACCTGCAGAGAGGGGGCCGCATCGGGCGGGCGAGCGGCATGGCGGGCAGCCTGCTGCAGATCAAACCCGTGCTCACCTTCACCGATGGTGTGGTCGACGCGTACAAGAAGGTGCGGGGGGAACGCAAGGTCATGGCCACCATGCGGGAGTATTTCCTCGAGCGCACAAACCCCGGCTCGCCTGTCTATGTGGCCGTGGCCCATAGCGACGCCCCGGCTCGGGCGGAGGAGATGGTGGCTCTCGTTCAGAATACCGACCGGCAGGTGGAAATCTCCTTGGTCGGAGAGATCGGCTCCGTCATCGGCACGTACGCGGGTCCGGGGGCGGTCGCCCTCTTCTTCTGTCAGGAATGACGCGACCGGCGGAGGGCGGGATCTTCTTCCCTCTCGGCTCCGGCCTCCCCGTCGAGGTGCAGGCGTTGCGTCTGCCGCCGACCTCCAAGCGGTCGATCGAGCCGAGGAGACTGCAAAGTCCGGTGGCCGAACTGCCGGGTGTGGGCCGCGTGACCGTCCGCCGGTTCCGCGATCTCGGCGTCACCACGGTGGGCGATCTCCTGCTCCATGTGCCCTACCGGCATGAACCTCCGGCGCGTGTCGTCTCCGTGGCGGCCCTGCGCGCGGGTGAGGAGGCGACCATCCGCGTGCGGGTGCAGTCGTGCGCTGTGAAGACGACCAGGAAACGCGGCCTGAAGGTGCTCGAGGCCCTGGTGGCAGATGAGACGGCCATGGTGCGTGCCGTGTGGTACAACCAGGAGTACCTGGTGGCGGCCTTCGCCGAGCGGCCCGAGATCCTGGCCCGCGGCACGCTCATCCAGCGGGGCGGAGCCACCTCGTTCGTCGTGAAGACGCACGAGATCGTGGGCGCCGGGTCCGAAGGGTTGCACACTGTAGGACTGGTGCCGATGTACCCGGCCTCCGGGGATCTCAGTGTGAAGACCATCCGAACCGTGTTGGGGAAGGCCGCGCCGTATGCCCGGCACTTCGTAGACCCGCTGCCCTCGGCTCTGCGGGCGGCCCGCGGCTGTCTCAGCAAAGCCGACGCCCTGCTCGCCTACCATTTCCCTGCGGCTCTGCCGGATGCGCGGGCGGCCCGGGAGCGTCTGGCTTTCGAGGAGCTGCTGCTGCTGCAGCTGGCGCTGCTCCTGCGCAGGCGAGAAGCGCAGGCCGAGCGCAGCGCCGAGCCGTTGCCCTCCCCCGGTGCTCTCACCGCCGCCTACCTCGACTCCCTCCCTTTCACCCCGACGGCCGCGCAGCGCCGGGTGATGAGCGAGATCGACGGTGATCTCGCCCGGCCGGTACCCATGCGCCGTCTTCTGCAGGGAGACGTCGGCTCCGGCAAGACCATGGTGGCCGCTTACGCGTTGGTACGGGCCGTGGAGGCGGGCGGCCAGGGGGCGGTGATGGTACCGACCGAGGTACTCGCCGACCAGCATGCCGCCCGTCTGCGGGCGCAGCTCGCGCCTTTGGGCATCGAGACCCGGCTGCTCAAAGGCAATCAGCCGGCGGCGGACCGCCGGGATACCCGGGACGGCCTGGCGCGTGGGCGGGTGGGGGTCGTCGTGGGTACCCACGCCCTGATTCAGCAAGGCGTGACCTTCCGGGAGCTGCGGGTGGCCGTCGTCGATGAGCAGCACCGCTTCGGGGTCCGCCAACGCGACGCCCTCGTGGAGCCGCCGCCGGGCCGGCCCTGGCCCCATACGCTCCACATGACCGCCACGCCCATCCCCCGCACCCTGAGCCTGACTCTCTACGGAGACCTCGATGTCAGCGTCATCGACGAGCTTCCCCCCGGCCGCACGCCGGTGCAGACGCGCCTGGTCTTCCCGGAGCAGCGCCGGGCCATGTGGGCTCTGGTTCGGAAGGAGCTCGCCGCCGGCCGCCAGGCCTACGTGGTCTGTCCCCTGGTGGAAGAGAGCGAAACCCTCCAGGCGGCGGCGGCGACCGCCGTATTCGAAGAGCTCCGGGCCGGAGAGCTTGCGGGTTTTCGGGTCGAGCTGCTGCACGGTCAGCTCCCCCCGGCGGAGAAACAGGCGGCCATGGATGCTTTCCAGAGGGGCGAGGCGGCGGTTCTGGTGTGCACGACGGTCATCGAGGTGGGAGTGGACGTGCCCAACGCCAGCATCATGGTGATCGAGGGCGCCCGCCGTTTCGGACTCTCGCAGCTGCATCAGCTGCGGGGCCGCGTGGGTCGGGGAGCGGCCGCCTCGCGCTGCCTTCTCCTCTGCGATCACGACGATCCCGACGCCCTCTCCCGCCTGGCCTTGTTCGCCCGCACCGGCGACGGCTTCAAGCTGGCCGAGGCGGATCTGCGTGCGCGCGGCGAAGGACAGTTGTTCGGCGAACGCCAGTCGGGCCTCGGAGACCTGCGCGTGGCCCGGTTGCTACAGGATCGGCGGCTGCTCTATGCGGCCCGCAGGGAGGCCGTCCGCCTCCTCGAGGGTGATCCCGACCTGTCGGGGCCGGTCTGTCTGCTCCTGGCGGAAGCGGTCGAGGAACGCTTCGCCGAGGTGGCCCACTGGCTGGACAAAGCGTGAACGGGGGCGGCGTGAAGGGCGGAACACCCCCGGGGAAGATCCGCATCGTGGCCGGAACGTGCCGGGGCCGCCGGTTGAAAGTGCCCCGCCGGGGAGAGGTGCGCCCCACCAGCGAGCGGGTGCGCGAGGCGGTCTTCGATGTTCTCGGACCGATCGGGGGGCTTCGTGTGCTCGATCTCTTCGCGGGAAGCGGGGCTCTGGGCCTGGAGGCTCTGTCCCGGGGAGCCGCCGGCTGCACATTCGTGGAGCGGGATCGGGACGTTGCCCGGACCCTCCGGGAGAACGTGGTTCTGCTCGGTTTCCTGCGCGAGAGCGAAGTGCTGGTCATGCCGTTCCGGCGGGCCGTCGAACGCCTGCAGCTCCGGGGGCAGGCCTTCGATTTGCTCTTTGTGGACCCCCCCTATACAATGCTCGGAGAAGTCGAGCCGGCGCTGCGACCGGCTGTTCCCGCCCTGCTCGCTTCGGGCGGGGTGGTCGTCATCGAAGGACCTCCGACTCTCGAGATCGACATGGGGTTGGAGGTCGTTTTCCGGCGGCGCTACGGCAACACCGTCGTAACAATGGTCAAGGAGGGGACGGGTCGCAGGTGAGGACCGCGCTTTGCCCAGGAACGTACGATCCGGTCACCGTGGGTCACATCGATATCATCACCCGCTGCGCGAAGAACTTCGAGCGCGTGGTCGTCGCCGTGGTGAACGACGCCTTCCGCAAGCAGCCGCTGTTCTCCATCGATGAGCGGGTGGCCTTTCTGGAGGAGTCGACACGGCACGTGCCGAACGTTTCCGTGGTGGTACTCAACGGCTTGGTGGTCGAGCTCGCCCGCGAAGTGGGAGCCGACGCTCTCGTGAAAGGCCTGCGGGCGGTAACGGACTTCGAATACGAATTCCAGATGGCTCAGCTCAACAAGAAACTCGATCCGGATCTCGAGACCGTGTATTTCATGGCTTCGCCTGCCTATAGCTTCTTGAGCTCCAGCGGCGTCAAGGAGATCGCCAAATACGGCGGGTGCGTGGACGATCTTGTCCCCCCAATGGTGGCGAAGCGCCTCAGCGAGATCTACCAGTCCTTGGAGGCCTGACGATGGACGTCCTCGTTCTCATCGACAAGTTGGACGACCTCGTGCACAGCGCGAGCACCTTTCCGATGACCGACAAGGTCATGATCGACCGCGATCAGATCTATGACCTGCTCGATCAGATGCGGGCCACGATCCCCGAGGAGATCAAGCAGGCACGGTGGATCGTGAAGGAGCGCCAGGAGATGCTGGCAGAAGCCAAAGAGGAGGCCGAACGCCTCCTGGCCGAGGCTCGGGAGGAGGCCGCCCGCCTGGCCAGCGAGCAAGAAGTGGTCAAACAGGCCGAGCGGCGGGCGGAGGAGATCATCCGGGACGCCGAAGCGCGGGATCGCGAGATCCGCTTCGGTGCCGAAGACTACGCCGATGAGGTGTTGAGCACGCTCGAGACCAGTCTGGAGAAATTCCTGGCCGCGGTGCAGCGGGGTCGGGAGCGGCTTCAGGGCCGGGAGCGGCGCGAGGTCTGATCCCAACGCCCGGGGCCGCTCTCCGAGGGCGTGGGGAGACGGCGGCCCGCACACCTCTTCGTCCCGGAGATCAGCTATGCACGCTCCCGAAGCACACATCGACCTGCGCCGCCTGCCTCTGCGTGGGGGGGAAACCAGCACCCTCCTCGTGGAGGTCACCATCAGCCCCCTCCTCCTAGG
>JAMDDA010000212.1 GCA_023488925.1 Actinomycetota bacterium | reverse complement strand
GTCGGGTGATGCGATGCGGGCACTGCGGCGGCGGCATGAGCACGCGCTGGATGCGGGGTGCGCCCTATTTCGTCTGCGCGCAGCGGCACCTCGGACTCTGCGATCACGGGGTGAGCATCCAGGCCCGAAATGCCTCGGAAGAGATTGAGCGCCGGATGTTTGCTCGGCTGCGCGGCCGTCACCGCTGGCAGCATCCGCCCCACCCGGCCCGGAGCACCGAGATGGCCGCGGCCCGCTTGGAGGTAGCCCGGGCCCGGGATATCCTGGCCAGGCTTCACCTGATGCGCGCTGACGGGACGATAGAGCCCAGGGAGTACGAGGACGCTCTCAGGCTCCAGCGCGGCCGTCTGGAGGCCCTGGAGCAGCGTCTGGCGCGGGCGGAGGCGCGGGTTGACGAGGAGGCCAAGGCGGCGGCTCTGGCCATGCTGGCCGATGACCTGGGACAAGCGGTGGAGGCATGGCCGGCGCTCACGCTGGAGGCACGGCGGGACATCATGGGGCTGCTCGTGCGGGAAGTCCTGGTGCTGGCGGGACGCGGGACCGCGCGGGAGCGACTACGGGTGCACTGGGTCTGATACGTGCTGTATTGCCCACCTCGGCACACCCGAGTGGCTGGAGATGTTGGGGCCTGCGGTAGTCATGTCCCCGGCCGGGATGGCACGGGAAGGGCAATGGTCGGCGCACTTCTTGCAGGTCCGGCAGAACTCGACCACGCCGAACGGCCGATACCGATCGGACGCCAGGGGCAGGTCGGTGAACACCTTGCACAAGCGCACGCGGGGCCCGTGTTCCGGGGTTACCAGCAGCCCCATCCGGCTCCCCTCCCCCAGACCGGCGGCCATGGCCAGCGGTATGCTGAGCGCCGTGTCGTTCCCGCAAGGAATGGCCCGGTAGCCCAGACCGCGGATGAAGGTGGCCAGCAGGTTGGCCACGAACGCCATCTTGGAGTAGCCGAGCCCGGTGGCGGCCCCCGCGACCCCCGTGGGCGCCGCCTGGATGCCGGTGCGATCCATGGCCACGGCGAGAACGACGGCCGTGTCGCAGCCCTCCGGGAGCTCCAAGAGGCGGTGCTCGCGCTCCAGCAGGTCGAACTCGTGCGAGTAGACCCAATGGGGGTGCACCGCGCAAACGCCCACCAAGTCGGCGCCGAAGAAACGGGCGACCTTCTTCACCACCGCGTTCATCGCTTCCGGGGAGTCCGTGACGGGTGGGCCGGCCTCCAGGTAGGGGATGAGCTTCGGAGAAACCGCGTCCCAGGAATAGAGACCCTTCCCGCTGCACGAGTTGCCGAAGGCTGCCGACCATTCCAGATTCCAGGCGGCATTGCGGAAGGCGTAGTCCACACGCCGGTAGCCGACCTTCTCCCGGTAGAGCACGTTACGGTAGAAACGGTCGCCGAGGGGCCGCATCGACTCGTCCCACACGCTGCGCTTGAACATCTCGTTCTTCTGGTCGAAGCGGTAGGTGGGCACGGGGAAAGGCGGTACCACACCGACAGGCCGGGATGAACCAGGCCGGATTTCTTCGGGGCCGAGATCCCGGCCGGCTTCCACGATCGGTCCTTGCGCCATTGCCGCCCCCCTTCCCGATGGTCAGAGTCACACGCCGCGTGGAGCGCGCACGTCGGAGACATGATACGCCTCCCCCGACGAGGGGAGCGAGACCGGCTTTGGGGGCCGCTGCTTCACAAGACGGCTGGTGCCAGTGATACTCCACAATCGTGTGCGAGCAGCCTGGTACTTCTCCGCGATGGGTAATACAATAGATACGAAACGTAGAACTGATCAGAGGATTTGTATGACGACCGTACGCATATCCACCAAGGGCCAGATAGTGCTGCCCGCCGACCTGCGGCGCCGTTACGGCTTGAAACCCGGAGGAGAGGTGCAGATCGTCGATGCCGAGGATCACCTCGTCGTGGTTCCGAGGGCGGATTCGCCGATTCGGGACCTGCGTGGTCTGCTGCGAGGCGGAGATTCCCTCACTGCAGCCCTCCTTGCCGCCAGGAAAACCGAACGCGAGCGTGAGTAAGGCGACCGGGTCAGAGATCAGCGGACGAGGTGTCGTCCTCGACAGTTTCGCGCTGCTGGCGTTCCTGGGCGATGAGACGGGGGCAGAGGAGGTAGCGGCTCTGCTCGAGGCCGCCGACGCTGAGCGACCTGTCCTGATGAGCTACGTGAATCTGGGCGAGGTTCTCTACATCACCGAGCGATCACGAGGCCCGGGGGCAGTGGATCAAGTACTTGGGGCTGTGGACCAGCTTCCCATCGACCTCGTGGAGGCGGGTCGGCTGCAGACCATCGCGGCAGCCCGGCTCAAGGCCCGCTTCCCCCTCTCTTATGCAGACGCCATGTGTGCGGCGCTGGGGGAGCTTGCCGGTCTACCGGTGATAACCGGTGACCCTGAGTTTCGAGCAGTCGAGGGCCGCATCCAGGTGCTGTGGCTGGGGGAGCGAGAGGGCTGATTGCCGCCGTCCATGGCGCTCTGCGGTCGTCGGCCCCCGGTGATCCGCTCCGCCCCGCTCTCCGCCGATCGTCCCTCACACCGCCGCCCGCCTTCCGAAGACGCTACGGTAGAGATCCTGACCGTAGCTCGTCTCCAGGGGTTGGCCCTCGACCAACTTGAACGTGCGGGTCCCGTCGGGTTCTCGTTCGGCGCGCAAGAAGACGGCGCCGTCGCGGGCCGGGTCCAGAAACGCGCCATGGGCGAACTCGAAGAGGTGCGTGACGAAGAACACCTTGACCCCGTTGTCCCGGAGCGCCCTGGTGATCTGGCGCGCGATCTCCGAGCCTTCCCGCTCGTTGGTGGCCGCGAACGACTCGTTGAGCAGGACCATCGCGTGCGGTCCGAGATGGTCCACGATGTCGCTCATCCGGCCGAGCTCTTCGTCCAGTTTCCCCCGCTCCATGGTCTTGTCCTCTTCTCGCTTGAAGTGGGTGAACAGGCCTCGACACACGCTGGCGGTGAACGACGCTGCCGGGACGAACATGCCGCACTGCAGCATCAACTGGGCCTGACCGATGCTTCGTAGGAACGTCGTCTTGCCGCCCTGGTTGGCGCCCGTAATGATCACGAGGTCCTTGCCGTCGGCGCGGAGGTCGTTGCCGACCACCCGGCGGTTCGTACTCAACGAGAGCGCCAGGTCGTACAACCCGTGGCAGGCGTGCTTCCGCTCGTGGGCCGGCAGGGGCAGCGGGAAACAGGTCGGCTCTCCCTTGTCGGTGATTCGCTCGTGCAGGTTGATGCACCCGACGTAGAAGGCGAGCTCGGTCCGCAACGCCCGGAAAAAACTCAGGATGTGATCGTTCGACTGCGCCAAGACATTGGCGGCCAGGTTGAGGCCCCGGTCCCTCAGTTCCGCCAGGGCCCGAAAGCCACCGTCGTCGCGTTCAGGAATCGTGAACTCGTACACCGGCGGTCTCTTGGTAAACAGGCGTTCCAGCATGTTCCGCGAACGCTCATGCGGCCTGCGGAGGACGTAGTGCCGCCCCCTGTTGCCGGGCCCAAGCTCCGCGCTGACCAATACCCCATGCCGGAACCGCAACGCTTTCAGGTGCGCGTCGACGCGGGCGAAGTAATCGTCATCGAGCTCGTGCTCCAGCGTCCGGAAAAGCTCCGCGAATCCCTCCGACTCGAACGCGCCCGCATGGTCGTCGGCGATGCTCCTGAGGTCCCGGAGTTTTCCGACGAACATCTCCAGAACGCCGACCGACCTGCGCAGGACCGCGCCCGGCGAGCTCGTGAACATGCCGAAGAAGTGCCGCTTCTTCTCTTCGATCGCGCTGTCCGCGGTCTGGTAGATCCGGCGCACGATGGACGCGTTCCTCAGCGAATCCTTGAGCACGCCCTGGCGAAAGAGGATGGCGTCCGGCTCGGTGAGGCTCGCCAAGAGGGCCCGCCTCGCGACCTCGCGTATGGTTTCGTCACCGTTCGCCATGGCCTCGATCACCGTGTCCAGTTCGAGGTCTTGTACAAGGGCGTGTTCGTTGACCGGCCCTTCCTGCTGAAGGTCGAAATCGCGGTCCCGATGCATGAGGAAGACCTTCATCACCCCAGACGTTCCTTCAACGCGTCGTACGTCAGCCGGTACTTCCGGGCGATGGCCAGCGCGTAGGCGCGGCCATCGGCCGGCTTTCGCACGATCTCGTATGTGCTGCGCACGGCCGGATCTTCAGGAGCGATCATGCTTACCATGCTCACGGCCTTGTCGCTCATCGACGTCAACTCGTCGAGAAACGTGACGATCACGCCCAACACGTCCAGCTTGTCAAGGGCTCCCATCACCTTCCCGCCCAGGAAGACGGCGTCGCTCACGGTCGTGGACGCGAACGGCTCGTTCATGATGACGATGCTGTCCGACGTGACGTGGTCCAGGATATCGCGAAGCCTCACCAGGTCGTCGTGCAGCTTCCCTCTGAGGTTGCGAACGCGTTCTTCCCTTTCGAAATGGGTGAAGAGCCGGTCGAACAGGAACAGGCGCGCCTTTCGTGCGGGCACCGGAAGGCCGAGGCCGGCAAGGTAATGCAACTGCCCGAAGGCGCGGGCGAACGTAGTCTTCCCCCCTTGGTTCGGCCCGGTCACGACGATGATCCGTTCCCGACCGGCCAGATGGAAATCGTTTCGCACGACCTTCGCTCCTTCGCCGACGAGCTTGTGCGCCAGGGCCAGATCGAACGCCTGCTGGGCGTAGATCTGCTTGGACGCGCGTGTCACCTCGGGTAGGCAGAATTCGAGGCCCGCTCGCTCGAGTCTCCCCACGTGCTCCAGATAGGCCACGTAGAACTGGATTTCCCGGTCGAACGCGGCAACCTTCTCATCCAGATAGTCACGGTTCTGCGAGGTGTACTCGTCGAGCCGGGAGAACACCTCGGGGTACAACCTCGCCACGCGGTCGAGGATCTGCGCTTCGACGTGGTTCATGCTCCGGTTCTCGGGGAACTTGACTCTGTAGTCTTTAGCCGCGCCTTCTTGGAACCGCGCGAACGTATCCTCGACCATCGCGCTGTAGTCCAATTCCGACTCGTATTTGCGGACCCCGACCGAGTTGTCCTTGATGATCACGCAGTACTTGACGGACGACAACTCGCCCTGCAGCTGCTCCGTCTGCTTCGCAAGGAGGGCGAACTGGGCGGACTCCGTGTACCCCGCCAGGTAGTCACGGAATCGCGTGAGACCGGCCGAA
>JAMDDA010000122.1 GCA_023488925.1 Actinomycetota bacterium | reverse complement strand
GAAAGAGGTACGAGCCTTGCCGGCGGAGAAGGTGATAGAGGCCGACGGCACCTACAACCTGCAGTCCACCGACTCCCTGCGCTTCGTCGTGACCGTGGAGAATCAGGGTAACATGGCGGAGAAAGACGTTCCGGTGGAGGTCAGCCTGACCTCGCCCAACTCGGCCCAACCGCAGATCGTGGCGATCAAGATCCCGGAGCTCAAGGCCAAGGAGACCACGAAAGTGACCATCTCCGGGATCAATCCCACCGAGTACGGGGAGAAGGCGCTGCTCAAGGTCAGGGTGGGTCCGGTCCCCGAGGAAAAGAACAAGGAGAACAACAGCTTGGAGGCGCACCTTATCTTCCTCATATGAGGACCGGGCGATGCTCCTATGAGGACCGGGACGATTCTCATATGAGAATGGGGACGATTCTTTCGGACCCCGCCTTGAACTTATCCGCTCCGTCGCGCACACTTCTGCTGCCATGACGCTCTCTTCCATCGCGCCGCACCGTGAAGGGCGCGTTGGCCGCCGCCGGCCTCGCCGTGCTGGCCCTCGTGCTGCTCGTTCTCCAGTCGGGGAAGATCAAGCGACTCCAGCGCGGCCAGCGTGTCATCCTGGGCACCCGGGGCGAGGTGGACATCATCGACCACGTGGGCAGCCTCGACGATAAGGTGGCCAACCTGCGCACCGCCGTGGAAGATCTCGCCCTGGCCAGTCAGGACCACGAAGTGCGCATCGACCACTGCCTCTCCCGGGTGGGCATGGTGCGCTTCGACGCATACCACGATCTCGGCGGCCGGCAAAGCACCGCGGTGGCCTTCCTTGACGCCATGGAGAACGGCATGGTCATCACCACCGTGGTCAGCCGGGAGTTCGCCCGCATGTACGTGAAGACCCTGAAAGACGGGCAGCCGGACATTCCGCTGGCTCCGGAAGAGACCGAGGCGGTGGAGCAGGCCCGGGCCAACGCGCCCTTCACGGTGCGGCCTCGGCCCGACCTGGCTCGGCGGGACAAACAGCCCGAAGCCGAACCCGAGCCCACCCCCGACGAGGCCGAGGCCGCCCGGCGCGCTCTGGAGCGCGAAAACCGGCGGCGTCAACGGCAAGGTCTGCCACCCCTCGAGGAACTGCCCCCCGCCCCTTCCACCCTCGGGTGGGCGGCCCTTCCTCTGCCGGGTGCCGACAACGGCGAGACACCGGAGCAAAGCCGGGAAAGCCCCGGTCGGCCGGACGGCGACCGGGTCGGCGTCGAGAAGGAGGAGGTGGAAACCACCCGGTGAGCTGTGAGGTCCGCGGTTGCGACCTTCCCGTCTGGGACACCTCGACGGCCGACCTGCCGCTGGTCTATGTGGCCCGCAGCATCGGCTTCCTGGGCCCCCGCGGCACCTTCACGGAGGAGGCCCTGCGCGCCACCCTGGCCGCCGCTCCCAACGGCGCCCCCCGTCCGGAGCTCCTGCCCTACCCCTCGTTGCCCGACACCATCGAGGCCGTCTCGAGTGGAGAAGTGGACTGCGCCCTGGTGCCCATCGAGAACTCCATCGAGGGCTCGGTGTCGGTGACGGTCGACGTACTGGCCCACGAGGTGGAGAACCTGCAGATCGTCCGCGAGGTGCGGCAACCGATCCGCCACCGGCTGGTGGCCCGCCCGGGCGTGCGCTTGAACGAGATCGAGAAAGTCGTATCGCATCCGCACGCCAATGCGCAGTGCCGTAACTGGATCCGCGCCCATCTCCCCGGGATCGAAGTCGAAGCGGCCAACTCCACCGCCAACGCCGTGGAGCGGGTGGCGACCTGCGACCGCCCCTGGGCGGCCATCGGCACGGCCCTCGCCGCCGAGGTCAACGGTTGTGTGGTGCTCGAGGAGAGCATCGAGGACCACGACGACAACGAGACGCGCTTCATCTTCCTGAGCCGCACCCGGGAGCGGCAGGATCTGGCCGAACCCTACAAGACCTCGGTGGTCTGCAAGATCCTGCGCGATCAACCGGGGGCCCTGCTCCTCATCCTGCAGGAGTTCGCCCACCGCTACATCAACCTGACCAAGATCGAGTCCCGGCCCTCGAAGGCCGGCCTGGGTGACTACATCTTCTTCATAGACATGGAAGGGCGCATCGACGATGCCCGAGTGGCCGACGCCCTGCGCTGCCTCACCTGCAAGCTCCTGCAGGTGAAGATCCTGGGAAGTTACCCGGTGGGTGTGCCTGCCCCCCGGGCCGACGCCTTCTAACCGGCTGCTGAAGAACTGGGCGCTGCGCCCTTTTCGGCCGGGACAGAAGGCCCAATTGCAGGGGTTATCCATCTCCGAACGTGGCGGTCGAGGCTTCTCGGGACTCCTCCGGCGCCTCTCCGGCCGCCGGCCGCCTCAGTCGCTCCCCCGCACCTCTCGGGCCGACCCCCGCGCCGCCTCAGTCGGCTCCGGCGCCTCTCCGGCCAACCCCGGCGCAGCCCGCAGGAGCCTCACCCCGGCAAGAAAGGCGAAGACCAGCGCCAACCAGAGCAACACCACGGCCACCGCCGTCATCCGGTCAAGCTTCGCCACGCGCCCTGCCAGAAACAGGGTCAGACCCACGCTCAACAGGACCATCTTGACCTTGCCGAACACGTTGGCTCCCACAGCCTTCCCCGTCTGCAGCCAGAATGCCGTGCCCACAGCCACCACAACCATCTCCACGGCCATGAGGGCCAGGATCACCTTGACCACCAGGTACTCCAACCCCACAGCCAGGAGCGCGGCGGCCACCAACAGTTTGTCGGCCACCGGGTCGATCATCGTGCCGAGCCCCGTGATCTGACCGCGGGTGCGGGCCATGGCCCCGTCGATGAAGTCGGTGGCCGCGGCCACCCCGAACAGCACCACGGCCGCGACACCCGGCCCACGCCGGAAGAGTAAGAAGACGAGCGGGGTGAGCAGGAAGCGCACAGCGGTGACGTGATTGGGACGAAGCCAGCGGGGAACGGCCCAGAGAAAGCCGCGGACGATGAGCGCATCAAGGAAGCGCTGCGCCGGAGAAACCCGCCCCGGGTCCACGTTCCTTCGGCGGGGGCGCTCGTCGTGAAGTGTCGCGTCGGCCGTCATGGAGCGTACTCCCTTGCCTGCCTTCCTCACATCACGATAGCACCAGGCCGCCGAGCGGGTTACCCCCGCAGTGCGGTGGGGTACGTGAAGGCGACACACGGCGCACACCGAGCGCCGGCTGAGCAAAGCGAAGGGAGCGGCAGCTCATGCCCGCAGCACAACGATACGACGACCTGGTGATCGGAGCCGGGCAGGCGGGCGTGCCCCTGTCGCGCGCCTTGGCCGAAGCCGGCCGGCGAACGGCCCTGGTGGAGAGCACCCACGTGGGCGGCACCTGCATCAACGAAGGCTGCACCCCCACGAAGACCATGGCGGCAAGCGCGCGCGTGGCGTACCTGGCGCAGCGGGCGGGGGACTACGGAGTGGACACCGGTCCGGTGACCGTCGACCTGGCTCGAGTACGCCAGCGCAAACGGGACATCGTGGAGAGCTGGCGCCGCAGTAGCGAGCAGCGGTTGCTGGCCACCGACGGGCTCGACCTGCTCATGGGCGAGGCCCGCTTCGCCGGACCCCACACCGTGCAGGTGCGACTCCGGAGCGGCGAGGAGCGGCTCTTGGAGGCGGAACGGATCGTGGTCGACGTCGGCACCCGGCCGGCGATACCCGCGTTGCCCGGGCTGAACGAGGTGCCCTTCCGGGACTCCACCACGATCATGGAGCTCGAAGAGGTACCCGAACACCTGCTGATCCTGGGCGGAGGCTACGTGGCCGTGGAGTTCGGGCAGATGTTCCGCCGCTTCGGCAGCGCGGTCACCATCGTGCAACTGGCGGCCCAGCTCCTCCCTCGCGAGGACGCCGACGTGGCGGCGGAGGTGACCTCCATCCTGCGCGAGGACGGCCTGGAGATCGTGCTCGAAGGCCACGGCCGTCGCGTAGCCGCCAACGGCGACGACGGCATCTGCTTGACGGTGGCCACCCCCGACGGAGAGCGTACCCTGACCGGCTCGCACCTGCTGGTGGCGGTCGGGCGGACGCCCAACAGCGATCGGCTAGACCCGGACGCCGCCGGCCTGAAGCTCGACGAAAGGGGTTTCCTCGTCGTGAACGAGCGCTTGGAGACCAACGTCCCCGGCATCTGGGCGGCCGGCGACGTCAAGGGCGGACCGGCCTTCACCCATATCGCCTACGACGACTTCCGTATTCTGCGCACCAACCTGCTCGAGGGGGGCGCAGCCTCCACCAACGGGCGTCTGGTGCCCTACACCGTGTTCATGGACCCGCAGTTGGGACGCGTGGGCTTTACGGAAAAAGAGGCCCGGAAGGCGGGTTATCCCATCGCGGTGGCCTCGTTGCCCATGAGCTGGGTGGCCCGCGCCCTGGAGACCGGCGAGCCCCGGGGTCTCCTGAAGGCGGTGGTACACGCGGAGACGGATCGCATCCTGGGAGCCGCGGTCTTGGGCAGCGAGGGCGGGGAGATCATGGCCGTCCTCCAGGCGGCCATGCTGGGGGGAGTGACCGCCGCCACCCTGCGCGAAACCGTCTTTGCCCACCCCACCCTGGCTGAGGCACTCAACAACCTTTTCGGTACCCTGGTGGGCTGAGCGGCCCGGGGCTACAGTCCGCGCGACCCCCCGGCGCCGTTCCCCGGACCCCGACCCCCCCGTCCGCCCCTGCGCCGCCGCTGCTGGAACCCCAGATAGAAGGCCCCCGCGCAGGCGACAACCAGGCCGTCGACCACCCCGCGGGCGATCCAGTTCCAGGCCTCGACCCCACTCCGACGCCCGACGAGAAGACCGTAGGCCAAGCCCACGACGAAGCCGCCCGCTACCACCCCCCGCAGACCCGCTGGAGAGAGCAGACCGCGGGGGGACTCCCGCAGGTCGTCGCGATCGAGCCCGCGCACCAGACCGAACAGCGATACACCCAGGGCCAGCACGACCACCGCAAGAACGACAGTCACCTGAAGGTGCTGATCTCAGTCGAGGCTCTGGCCAAGGGGTTTGTTGCTTGTGGTATTCCGCTTCCGAAGGCGGGGAGCCGTGCCCTGTGCATGATTGCCGACCGTGACAAGGAGGAGGCACTGCCGCTCCTTGTGCGCTTGCATTGCTTGGGTGTGCAGTTGATCGCCACCGAAGGTACGGGGCATCTCCTGGCTCGGGCCGGGATCCCAAGTGAGCCGGTGCGGAAGATCGAGGAGGGGGAGCCGAACGTTCTTGATCTCA
>JAMDDA010000107.1 GCA_023488925.1 Actinomycetota bacterium | reverse complement strand
TGTGGTGATACTCACCTCCGACAATCCGCGCAGCGAGGACCCCCAGGCGATCCTGGCCGACATCGTAGCCGGGCTGCAGCACCCGCAACGGGTCGAGGTGGAAGTCGATCGCCGGCGTGCCATCGCCCGGGCTCTCCGTGCGGCTACGCCCGGCGACATGGTGTTGATCCTGGGTAAAGGGCACGAGACGGGGCAGGAGTTCGCCGACCGCACGATCCCCTTCGATGACCGCCGGGTGGCGCGGGAGCTACTGGCGGAACTCGGGCCGGATGAAGGAGAGGCGGCATGATCGCGCTCGCGGGTGAGGAGGTGGCGGAGGCCCTCGGGCTGAGTGATGACGCTCAGCCGGTGCAGGGCATATCCACCGACACGCGCACGCTTCGTCCGGGCGATCTTTTCGTGGCGATCCGCGGGGAGAACTACGATGGCCATGCCTTCGTGCCTGCGGCTTTCGCGATGGGCGCGACGGCCGCCGTCGTGGAGATGGGGGCTCGCATCGCGGGCGACGTGCGCTGGCAGCCCCCCGGAGGGGAGGGGCGGCTGTACCGGGTGGTGGACACCACGCGCGCCCTGGGCCTGCTGGCGCGCGCCGTACGGCGCAAATCCCGGGCCAAGGTCATCGCGGTTACGGGAAGCGTTGGCAAGACCAGCACCAAGGACCTGATCCGGGCCTTGGCGGCGCAGAGCGGTCGTGTGACGGCCACGGTTGGCAACGAGAACAACGAAATCGGCGTCCCGCTGAGCCTGCTCCGCCTGGACGCGGATACCGATGTGGCTGTGCTCGAAATGGGCATGCGGGGCCGAGGCCAGATCCGAGACCTGGTGGAGATCGCCGAGCCCGACGTAGGGGTGATCACCAAGATCGCTCCGGTGCACTTGGAGCCCGTGGGTGATCTGGGCGAAGTGGCCGCGGCCAAAGCCGAGCTGATCGCGGGTCTGGATGAGAAAAAGACCGCCGTGGTGCCGGTGGAGCCCCTGCTCGATCCGTACGTGAGGGAGGCGCGCTGCCGCGTGGTGCGTTTCGCCTACGGGGCGGAACCGGGACAGGCCGATGTGGTGGGCAGCGCCGTTCGAGCCGGAGACGGCGGCACCCTCCTCCGGCTGCACTGGCCGCAGGGCGTAGCCCGGGCGCGGGTATCCTTCACCGGCCGCCACCGGCTGGAGAACTCCGTGGCCGCCGCGGCGGCCTGCTGGGCTGCGGGGCTCGACCTGGCGCGCTGCCTCGCCGGACTCAAGACCGTGGAGTTCACCCCCTTGCGGGGGGACGAGGTCGAGGTGGGCGGTCTGCTGATCATCGACGATACCTACAACGCCAACCCCGCCGCGGTCAAGCTGGCTCTGGAAGATCTGGTGGCCCGGGCCGAGGAACGGGGCGGCCGGGCGGTGGCCGTCTTGGGCGACATGTTGGAATTGGGGCCGGGCTCGCGCGTATATCACCGGGAGGTGGGCATGCACGCAGCGCGCGTGGGGGTGAAGCTGCTTTGGGGCATCGGGCGCGAAGCTCAGGCAATAGTTGAGGGTTATCTCGAGCACGCTCAATCTGGGAATGAGGTCTTGGGGAGCGGGGCGGTTGGTGACCGGAGCGCCGCGGGGCTCGGTGGTTCCGCTGGTTCGGCTGGTTCGGCTGGTTCCGCTGGTTCGACGGGAGCGGCGGGAGAGCCGGGCGGGAAGACGTGGGGGCAAGAGGCCCACCATCAACTCGATCCGAACGGCATCGAGGACAAGCTCATGTCGAGCTTGAAGCCGGGGGACGTAGTGCTGGTGAAGGCTTCGCGGGGAATGCGACTCGACCGGCTGGTGAGCGGGCTCATCGAGCAGGACGGAAGGCGCGGGTAGGCGGTGACGCGCATTCTCGCCGCCGGGTTGCTGGCCATGGTCCTGGCCGTGGTCGCGGGACCGAGGTTCATCGAGTGGCTGCGCTCCCGGGGGATCGGCCAGAATATCCGCGAGGTGGGGCCCGAGCGGCACAGCGAGAAGCAGGGGACTCCGACCATGGGAGGGCTCTTGATTCTGGTGGCGGCGACGATCCCCTACCTGGTGTTTGCGAACAAGACCGTCCCCAGCCTCGTCGTGTTCGTGCTTACCGTGGGTTCGGGAGCCATTGGACTGATGGACGACCTGGCCAAGGTGAGCCGCAAACGCTCGCTCGGTCTCAACGGCCGGACGAAGATGCTGCTGCAGTTGGTGTTGGTCTTGCTGGTGGGGTGGGTGGCCATTCGCTTCGCCGGCGTGGACAGCGACGTCGATGTGCCTCTTCTCGGCGTCTCCATCCCTTTCGGCGGGGTCTACTTCTTGGTGGTGTTCCTGGTGATCTCCGGGTTTTCGAACGCGGTGAACCTGACCGATGGGCTCGACGGGTTGGCGGCCGGCACCGTGGCCACCTGTCTCTTGGCCTACACCGGCATCACGTTCCTGCGCCACGAGCCCGACCTGGCCATCCTCTCCGCCAGCATCATGGGCGCCTGCGTGGGCTTCTTGTGGTACAACTCCTTCCCGGCCGAGGTTTTCATGGGTGACACCGGTTCGTTGGCTCTGGGGGCGGCGCTGGCCGGCCTGGCGGTAGTCACCGGTACCGAGCTTCTCCTGGTGATCATCGGGGGCATCTTCGTGGTCGAGGCCCTGAGCGTGATCATCCAAGTGGTGAGCTTCCGGACCTTCGGCCGCCGTGTCTTCCTGATGGCGCCCATCCATCACCACTTCGAGCTGCGCAACTGGTCGGAGACCAAGATCATCGTGCGTTTCTGGATCGTGACCGCCATCTTCGCCGCGGCCGGGTTTACGATCTTCTATGTGGACCTGCGGTAGGAGGGCGGGTGGGTGGTTGGCATGAGGGAGACCGGCGGTCACGGGTTGCTCGCAGGCTACCGGCGGATCCTGGTGGTCGGCGCGGGCCGCTCCGGTCTGGGGGCGGCGGCGGTGCTGGCCGCCATGGGCCGGGAGGTACTGCTCTCCGACTCCAAGGACCGGGCCGATCTGCCCGGAGTGGCCGGAGCGGAAGCCCGGGGGGCTCGTTTCCTGGATCCACCCCAAGACCCCGCGCACCTGGATGGCGTCGATCTGGTCATCAAGAGCCCGGGCGTGCCGGGCGAGGCCGAGGTCGTCCGCGCGGCCCGCGAACGGGGGTTGCCGGTGTGGAGCGAATTGGAGCTGGCTTACCGGCTGTTCCCTCAGCCGTTCACCGCGGTCACCGGAACCAACGGCAAGACCACGACGACGGCCCTGCTCGGCCACATGTTCCGCACGGCGGGACGACCGGCGCGGATTCTGGGTAACATCGGGGTGGCGGTCACGTCGGTCGCGGGGACACTGGCTCCGGACGAGGAGCTGGTGGTGGAGCTTTCGAGCTTCCAGCTGGAGGATGTCCACACCTTCCGGCCCGCTGCCGGAATCCTCTTGAACCTGACCCAGGACCATCTCGACCGCCACGGCACCATGGGGCGTTACCTGGCCTGCAAGGCCAACCTCTTCGCCCACCAGAGGACCGAGGATTGGGCCGTGCTCAACCTGGACGATCCGGCCGTGGCCGGATTGGGCCGGGAGATCGCGACCCGGCGGGGCGGGCCGCGGCTCCTCTTCTTCTCCACGGCGGGCGCCCCTGCGGCCGGGTCACGGCTGGTCGAAGGTCGTCTCTACTTGCTCGGCCGACCGGCGCTGGCCGTCGGCGATCTGGCCCTGCGCGGCCTGCACAACGTGGAGAACTGCCTCGCCGCGGGTACGGCTGCCCTGGCCCGCGGTCTGGAGTTGGAGGCCGTTGTGGAGGCCCTGCGCACGTTTCCCGGTGTCCCGCACCGGCTGCAGAGGGCAGGAGTCGTAGCCGGCGTGGCGTATGTGAACGACAGCAAGGCGACCAACGTCGAGGCGACGCTGAAGGCCTTGGGTGCCTACCCGGCGGGTACGCATCTGATCCTCGGAGGCAGGGACAAGGGCTCGGACTATCGGCCGATCGCCCGGGCCTGTGTAGGCGCATGCCGCGGGGTGTATCTGATCGGCGAAGCGGCTCCCCTCATCCGGGAGGCCTTCGCGCGGGTGCGAGAGGACGAGGGCCTGGCCGGGGTGCCGGTTCCGCGGGAGTGTGGCGATCTGGAGACGGCGGTGGAAGCGGCATCCCGAGCGGCCCGCGCGGGCGAGACGGTGCTCCTCGCCCCGGCCTGTGCGAGCTTCGACCAGTACCGCGATTTCGAGGAGCGAGGGGACCACTTCATGGCCATCGTGGCGAAGCTCGGGGGAGGACGCGGGTGACGCGGCTGGACCGGGAGCGCCGGCTGGTCGTCAGCGGCGGATCTTGCCTGCCCTGGACATACCACGCCGTCTGGATCGCGGGCCTGGCTCTCCTGGTCGTGGGTCTGGTGATGGTGTTCTCGGTCTCCACGGCGGCCGGATTCTTCCGCGAGGACGGCGACGGACTGGTCTACGTGCGCCAGCAAGGAGCGGCGGCCGTGGTCGGTCTCGCGCTGCTGGTGCTGTTTGCTCGGATCGACTACCGGCGGTTCAGGCGCCTGGCGGTGCCGGCCGCCTTCGGCGTGGCCTTGCTGCTGGTAGCGGTGCACGTGCCCGGGCTGGGCCGGGGAGCCAAGGGAGCCACCCGCTGGCTCGCTCTCGGCCCGCTGTCGCTGCAACCATCCGAGTTTGCCAAGCTGGCCGTACTCGTGGCCTCCGCCCATCTACTGGCTCTCAGGCATCGCCCGCCCGTGACCTTCAAGGCGCTCTTCGGGCCCGTGGCCCTGGTGACGGGGCCGGTGTGCGTCCTGATTCTCCTGCAGAAAGACCTGGGCACGGCTCTGGTCGTGGCCCTCGTCATCCTGGGGCTCTTCTGGGTGGCGGGCATGCGGCCGGCGCACTGGCTGGCCACGGCCGCCGCCGGAGCGGCGCTGGCGGTCGTGGCCATCGTAAGCGAGTCGTACCGGCTGGAGCGCTTCCTGGCCTTCCTCGACCCTTTCTCCGATCCGCGGGACAAGGGCTTCCAGATCGTGCAGGCCCTTCTGGCCCTGGGGAGCGGCGGGCTCTTTGGAGCCGGACCGGGCCGGAGCGTGCAAAAGTTCAGCTACCTGCCCGAAGCCCACACCGACATGATCTTCGCCGTACTGGGCGAAGAGCTTGGGCTCGTCGGGGTGGCGGTGGTCGTGGGCCTCTTCGGTATCCTGACCATATCGGCTCTGCATCTGGCTCGGCGCTGCGTCGACCCCTACGGGCGGTTCCTCGGGGCCGGGTGTGCCTTTCTCATCGGGGGGCAGGAAGCGCTCCAGCC
>JAMDDA010000202.1 GCA_023488925.1 Actinomycetota bacterium | reverse complement strand
GATGTTGGGCGCGTTCCGACTGTTCGCACTGAACGGTCGGAGAGCCGTGCCCGTAGGTGTACGGGCGAGGGTGCTGGCCGCGCCGTCCGCATCGTGACACTTGAAGCACAGATTGTTCTGCACGTCGGTCACCCACGTCTCCAGGGTCGCGCTCGCAGTGTTGCGCGTGAAGCTGGCGAAGGCAGTCAGCCCGGTGCCGTCGCCGGTGTCCGGGTTGCGCAGGTTGACGAGGTTGTTCTTGTGATACGTGCTGTTGATGCTGCCGTCGGCGGCGTTGCCCTCGAGGTGGCAGACGCCGCAGTCCTTGTCGGTAACGGCGGCCCCGACGACGTGGTGGCCTCCCCCGGCACTGAACTCGCCCACGACGGCCCGCCGCGTGGGCGCACCGTCGCCGGCATCCTGGGCAGTGCTGTGACACGCAGTGCAGCTGCCACCCCGGGCCGGACGATGCACGTTGAAACCGGCGGAAGCGGACGGGGCCGCATAGCTGTTCCCATGGCAGTCGTAGCAGCTGGTGGTCGGCGTGAGCATATTGGCCTTGCCGTGTGCGGCGGTGACGTTCGGCAGTGAGAGCTTGTTGGCCGCCACCCGGCGGTCGAGACCCTCGATGAACGTGAGCTGACCGGCGGGCACGGTGTTGGCTTCGGGCTGGCCGCTCCCGGCCACGTACTCCCAGGGCAGATGGCACTTCGTGCAGAAGCCCACCACCCCGGCGATGGTGGTGGTGTCGATGTTCGACCACTGCTCGTCGGAGATCAGCTTCCGGTTCGGCTGCGTTCCGTTGTTGCCCTTGGACCCGTGCGGATTGTGACAATCGTAACAGGGCAGGGGCGCGCCCACGGGCAGGGTCCCCCCGGAGGTGAAGATGCGGTGGCCGCCCGTGTAGTCGTCGCCGGTCAGGTTGTACTGGTAGCTGACGAACTGCAGGATGTTGCTGCTCGCCGGACTGCCGTCGTGGCAGGTGAGGCAGAGCTGGGCGTACGTGCCGTTCTGCCGGTCCGACTGGGCGGTGGCGGCATCGGGCGTGGGCCGGAACGTGGCCGCCAGCGCGTCGTATTGCGCCGTGTTGCCGTGGGACGCGTGGCAGTTGCGACAGTCTCCCGAAGGCCTACCGGAGCCCGGCCATACCACGTTGGTGGAAGTAGTGGGGTTGTGCGGGTTGTAGGTGGTGTTGTTGTAGGTGGTGCGGCCGGGGAAGGTTCCCAGGGTCGGATAGCCGTTGGCCGCCCGCTGGGGCCTGGTGGCGGAGATGCCGCCCGAGGGGTAGGGATAGGTGGGCACCACCCAGTCGAAGGAGTCGTTGTGGCAGGCCTCGCACCAGGTGTAGTTGTTCCCGGTGACCGCCGCTCCGTTGATGGTGGTCCGATACTGCTTCGGCTTGCTCGCGGCGTCGTAGTGCGGGCCGTGGCACGAGGAGCAGCGGTTCGCCAGTCCGGGGCCGGGCGTGACGGTCGAATCGTTGAGGACGTGGCCGGACGTGAACGAGGCGAAGGCCGACTGGATATTCGTGTTCGCCCCGGAGCCGTCGTGGCACGTGTAGCACACCGCCGTCTCGGCACCCTGCGTGAGGAGGCGGCCCCCATACGTTCCGGCGGTCGCGGCGCCGTGGACCTTGTGGCAGTTACGGCACATGTTCGTGCCCACCCCGTAACTGCCGTGCGGCGTCACGCCGGCGGCGGCGGTCGTGAACGTGCTCGTGAAGGGGCTGGCGAGAGGGTTGCCCGAGACGTCGGTGACGGAGGTCGTCACCGTGAAAGTGTAACCCGTGCTCCGGTCAAGCTGCGCATCGGGATAGAAGTAGGCTCGAGCCCAGTCCGCGGGATCGATGTCCACCCTACCCGGGACGGGCACACCCCCGGACGTGGTCGCCAGTGTCATGCTGCCGTTGACGATCGTAGCCGGGTCCATGGGCTCGCTGAAGACAACCGTGACCATGGTGGTCACCGGGACACCCGTGGCACTGTCGGCCGGGGTGACCGACAATACGGTCGGCGGGGTGACATCGGCGGCGGCCGTCGTCACGAAAGAGCCCACGGAGGCGGCGGCCAGGGTAAGGCCTGCCTTGTTCGTGACGCTCCGGGTCACCCGCGAAAAGTAGTGCGTGCCTTTCTTCAGGGCGGCCGCCGGGACAAACGTGACCGTGCGTGTCGGGTCGTCGTAGGTCACCGCTCCCGCCACCTGCCGGTCGATCGTGGGGTCGAGCGTCCCGTTGCCGTTCACGTCTTCCCACAGCTGGACGGTCGCCGGGCTTACACGAGCCGCCTCGAGAGGATCCGAGACGGTTATCCGCGGGGCTACGTTCACAGCGACCCCGCGGGCGCCATCGAGAGGGCTGCGTGCCGTCACTCTGGGGGCGGACGCGTCCAAGGTGATCGTGTCGGAGATGCTCACCGAAGTCGTGTTGCCGCGGGCATCTCGATAGCGCGCGTAAACCACCTTGGCCCCGTCGCCGCCCGGCAAGGTCCAGGAGGCTGAGCCGGCGTAAGTCTGCCAGGCGCTCCAGCTCACCCCATCGTTGCTGAATTGCATCTGCATCGGCAAGGACGCGTCCGCGGCGACGCTATCCACAGTCACCATCGGCGAGGAGGTGAACTCGCGGTCGCCTTCGACCATGAAGCTGACGACCGTCGGCGCCATCGTATCCACCCGAACCGGGGAGTCGCCCGCCGATCGAGCCGAGTTGCCCGACCTGTCGCTGACCCGGGCCACGATCACGTGGTCCGCCGAGCCGTCCTCCGCCGGGAGAGTCCAGGTATACCGCCACGTCACGGTACCGGTGCCGACCCCCGGGGCGACGGTCGCCGGCGACCAGGTGGACCCACCGTCGACAGACACTTCCACTTGGCCGACTCCCACGTTGTCGGTCGCCCTGCCCGTGATGTCGAAACGGGTGCCGCTCAAGACTGCGCCTCCTGCCGGAGCGGTGACCACGATGGAGGGCGGTTCCAAGTCAGGGGGCTCCCGGGTCACCGGCGCGGCGCGGTCGAGAACGATGGTGTCCGAGACCCGGCGGACATTGCCGCCGGCGTCGCGGAACTCGCCCACCACGGTCTTGGTACCGTCACTACCGGTGAGTGTCAGCGCCTTGCCGGCGGCGTAGTCTTCCCAGGCCGTCCAGCTCCCGCCGGCGTGGGGGCTGAAGCGCATCTGCCATGTCGCCGCGGGACTGCCGTCGGTCACCACATAGCTGACGGTGACGCTGGTGCTTGCAGTAGCCGGCGCGTCGGCGTTCACGACGAAATCCCGGACAACGGGCTGCACCCGGTCCACCCATACCTGGCGGCTGGAGGTGGGTATCTCCACGTTGCCTGCCGCATCGCGGGCACGGAACCAGAGGGTATGCGGAACGTAATCCTCGACCGGTGTCGCCCACGTGTAGCTCCAGGTGACCGCGGAGGCACCGTAACCGGAGATGATCGCAGCCGCGTTCCACGTGGCCTGGTTGTCGCTGGACACGTCGACGGCGCCGATATCGCTGCCACCGGCGCTCATGTCGGTCGCGCTGCCGGTGAAGACGTACCGAGCGGTTGACACGACCGTGCCGTCGACGGCCGGCAGCGAGACGGACGACAGGGGCGCCTGCGCGTCGAGCGACACGAGGGCACCGGCAACGTCTCCCCGCCCCCGCTGCACGAGGGCCAGCTGGTACAAGACCGCGGGGTCAGCCCCGCGCCGGGAGATCAGAGCCCGGTACGCCGCCGCGGCCTCGTCGCTCCGACCCAACAGCCAGAGCGCCTGGGCGTGGAGAACGGCGACCTCATCATCGGTGGGGTCGGCAAGGACCAGGTCGGCCAGCACGGCGACCGCCTCGGCAAAGTCGCCCTGCTCAAAGAGGGCGAGGGCACGGTGGCGCAGGCGGCCATAGGCTTCGCCTGCCGGGGCCCGGTCGCCCTCACCCCGGTCGGAGGCCGCCTCGAGGGGACCCGAGATCCCGGCCGTCGCCGCCCCGGGCGGCTCGGCCGAGGGGGGCTGATTCCCCCGCAGCGCGAACCACACGGAGACGGCCGCGAACCCCGCGAGCAGGCCGACGAGCGCGGCGAACAGGGCCACCCGCTGCGCCTCGGACTTTGTGAATAAGTGTACGATCTTGCGGCCCACAGCCTCCACCGACACCGCGGGGGACATCGACGGGCGGGTCGCGGTGACCAAGAAGCGGCGGCGGCGCGCCGGCCGCCGGCCGCCGGATCACGACACCGAGACGCGCACCCTGCAGATCCCGAACCATGACGATAACGCAATCAGCGCGAAAACACCACGAGTCGCCCGTTGCCCCGGTCACCGATCACCAGCAGGGGGCCCGCGACCGCGACTCCTTCCGGCAGGCTCAGGGATCTCTCCCCGCCCGCTCCGAAGCCGTAGCTGCCCACGAAGACGCCCTCCGCCGTGAACGCCGAAACCCGCTCCCCGAACGTGTCCACGACATGGACCAAACCGTAGCGGTCCACGGCGAGGGAGCGCGGCAACACCAACCCCTCGGGAGTGTCGGTGTCGCGAAAGGCACGGAGGAAACGACCGCCGGAGTCGAAGACCTGCACGCGCCGGTTCTCGCTGTCGGCTACGAAGATCCGGCCCTGCGTGTCGGCGGCCACATCGGTCGGGAAGCTGAAGCTCCCCGGAGCGAAGCCTCTCTCTCCGAAGGACTGCACGAGTACACCCGACTTGTTGAACACCTTGACACGCTGGTCCTCGATGTCGGTGACCAGGATTCGCCCGTCCCGGTCGACGGCCACGCCCGACGGGCGCCCGAGGGCGGACCTCCGCCGCTGCTCGTCGCTGAGGAAGCTTCCCAGGAACCGGCCGTCGGTCGCGTAGTTCCAGAGGCGGCCGTTGGCCAAATCGGCCACCAACAGGACACCGGTACCGGTGGCCACGAGATCCGAGAAGCGGGGAGCGCGCAGGCTTCCGCCGCCGGGCGTACCCAGCGGGACCTCTTGAACCCCGCCCTCCGGGGGCAGCACGAGCAGTGAGCCGGCGACGGCGTCGATCATGTACAGCGTACCGTCTATGGCCGTGCCGCCCACCGGCCGGAAGACCTCGGCGGCGGGCGCCGCCTCGGCCTCTCCCGGCCGCCGGACGGGTATGTTGCGGACCCACACCGGCAAACCCGTCCCGGTGGTTTGGGTAGAGGCCGAGACATCCGACTTTGGTTCTCCGCCCAGGACCGCCAGCAGAGCCGCGACACCCAGGACCACCCCGAGCGAAGCGGCCAGGCCTCCGAAGAGGATGCGCACACGCCGAGACGGCCGTATCATGCGAAGATCCGGACCAGGGACTAGTCGGTC
>JAMDDA010000135.1 GCA_023488925.1 Actinomycetota bacterium | reverse complement strand
GAAAGTTCTGGCGGGGCTCCAGGAACTCCATCTCTTGAACACGCTCACCACGGCTGCCAGCCTGTTGAGCCTGGCCGCTGTCGTGATGGCGATCGAGCTGCACGCCTCCCTGCCGCTCCTGGCTCTGAGTCTGCAGGGGCCGGTTGTCCTGGTGCTGGGGATCGGCACGGTCGTCTTGTTCGGTTGGCACCGCCCCGACCTGCGCCCCAGCCTGCAGGGCGTGAGCGCGCGGACCGGCCTCGACATGCTGCGGCAGGGCTCGGGGTTCTTTGCCATCCAGGTGGCGGGCGTCGTGATCTTCCAGGTGCAGGCTTTCATCATCTCGGCCCGCCTCTCGGTGGCCGAGGTGACCCCCTATGCCGTTGCGGCGCGCCTGTTCATGACACTGCCGCCTTTGGTCGCCGTGGCGTTCGGCGCGATCTGGCCGGCCTACGCCGACGCCAAGGCCAGGGGAGAGCTGGAATGGGTGGCCCGCGTCTTCGCCGGGGCCACCCGCCGGGGCCTGCTCGCGGGGGGTCTGCTCATTGCCTTCCTGGTTATCTGGAGCGAGCCCCTCATTCGTCTCTGGGCGGGACCCGCGGCCTACGGGGGCGCCGCCCTGATCGTTGTGATCGCTTTGCTCGCGGTCCTCGAAGTATGGGTCTCCTCCACCGCGGTCTGCCTCAACGGGCTCGGCCGGACGCGGGGTCAGGTTCTGAGCGCGACCCTGCGGGCGGGTGTGGGCTTCGGGCTGGCCTGGTACGCCGCCCCCGCTTTCGGCGTACTCGGCGTGGTGGTGGCGAGCTTGGTCGCCACCATTCTCCTCGCTCCGACCATCCTGGGCTACGACCTGGTCACGTCCACCGGCGGTCGGGTGCGCCTCCGAGGGACGGTGAGCTGGATCACCCCGGTCACTTTCGTCGTCGCGGCGGTCACGGCGTTTACCACGGACTTCGGCGGGCCTTTCGCGGCTCACGCCACCACTTGGCGGACACTGGCCGCCGGAGTTGTGGCGGCCGTTGCGGTCTGGAGCCGGCGGGCTTTCCTCGCCCGGAGTTGGGGTGCGTTTCAGCGCCGGCGGGCGGCGGGTTTTCGCCTGTGACCCGGCGGGTTCCGCGGCGCACCTCCAGGTAGCCTCTTGCCGGGTGTCACGCTGCCCTCCCCGGCGTGCCGGCGTGCGGCGCCAGCGACGCGTGCCGTGCCCGGGGGGTTCCGCGTGCCGGGCCCCGCGGGCCGTGTCCCCGCGCCGTGCCCCCCGCGCCAGGCTCGGGGGGTTCCACGTGCCGTGCCCCTCGGGCCGGTCGTGCCCCCCGCGCCAGGCTCGGGGGGTTCCACGTGCCGGGCCCCGCGTGCCGGGCCCCGCGTGCCGGGCCCCGCGTGCCGGGCCCCCCGGGCCGGGCCCCGCGTGCCGGGCCCCCCGGGCCGTGCTACCCTCCCCGGGTGAGTGCTCTGCGCAGACACCTGTTCGTCTGGGGGCCATTGGTCGTGTGGCTGGGGGTCATCGCGGTCACCTCCACCGAGCTCGGCGCCCGCTCCTCTGTGGACATCTGGTACTGGCGATTCCTGCACGAGTGGCTGCCCCAGGTCTTCGGGTGGGAACCCGCGCGGACCACGCCCCGCTTCCTGCCCTGGTGGGTACGGAAGGGGGCGCACGTGACCGAGTACGCCGTGCTGGCGGTGCTCGCCCGCCGAGCCCTGCGGCGAGGGGTGTCCCGGCTCGCGGGGTGGACCCCGGCGGCCGTGCTCGGGCTGGCTCTGTTGGTGGCGGGCCTCGACGAGTGGCACCAAAGCTTCCTGACCTCCCGCACCGGGACGGGGCGCGACGTGGTCTTCGACTTCGCTGGGGCGGTCGTCGGCGCGGCGGGGGCCTGGTTCGTCTCGTCCAGGGGGCAGGGAGCACGCGGCCGGCTCAGGCGGAGTGTCGGCCGCAGCAGGCGGGGTGTCTGGATCGTCTTTCTGCTGGGGTTCGTCGGCGCAGGGGCGCTCCTGGGATGCTCGGGAGCGGGCCAACCTCTTGCGGCCAGCTCGTCCTCGCTCCCATCGGGCTCGTCCACCACCTCATCCGGCTCCCTCACGACCTCATCCGGATCCTCCCCCACCGCGCCGGTGTCTTCCGCTCCTGTCGCTCCCCGCGGGCCAAGCGGCAGCGCCCTCACGGCGCTCCTGACGCCCGCGGATGTGGAGCGGGTATCGGGCTTGTCCGAAGTGCGCCGCGCGGGCCGCAACCCGGACAAGCGGCTGGGTGGTGACTTGAACTTCGTGCGGCCGGACGGCACGCCTCTCCTCATGGTGGTGCTCGAGCCCGCGCAGGCCTACGCCGACTGGCGGGCCGACCCCGACAGCTTCCGCGAAGACCTTCCCGGTCTGGGCGAGGCGGCCTTCATCGGGCCGAGCCGCACTCGGCTCGACACGCCTTACCTGGTGGTGGTACGCAGCGGGTCGTGGGCGGTGGGGCTTTTCACCTTCGACAACCCCGACGCGGCCGGCTGGAACAACCTGCTCACGCTTGACCAGCTACAGGCCCTGGCGCGGGTCGTCATCGGCCGGTTGTAGCGAGGGACCGCGGCTTTGGGGGAGGCGCGTGCGGGCAGCCGTCGCCCCCGCCGTGGAGAACACAGACGACCGGTGCCGGCGTCCCGAGCACGACCAGGTCGCCCGGCCATCGAGGGTCTCGTAGGTGACCCTCGGCCTTCTCTCCGCTCATCTGTCTCTGCCGGTCCAGAAACCGACCGGGTCGTATTCGCGGATGATGCTCAGTTCTTCTCTGGTCGGTGGTGGCGTGACGCCGAGGTCGGGAGCCAACGCCAACGGCCAGCCGGTTTCCGCCGCGATCTGCTCGGCGCTTGCGTGCGGGTGGTAGCTGGCCAGGTAGGCCTCGCCGGACTCGTTGAATCGGAAGAGGCCGAGCGTGGTGACGAGGGCGCTCGGCCCCCCTCCCGGGAGCCGCATGCGCTCCCGCCAGCTGTTCCCGTCGCCGTAGCCGGGAGACGTTATGTAATCGACGCGCGGCACGAAGCGTCGCCGCTCATGGGGCATCATGAGAATCAGGCGACCCGCAAGCGAAGCGAAGTCACTCGCCCCGCCACCCCCCGGTAGGCGCACGGTGGGCTGCCGGGAGTCTCCGATGTAAGTGGTGTTTATATTACCGAAGCGGTCTACTTGCGCTCCTCCGACCAGGGCCACGTCAACCCGGCCGGCCGCCAGCTGGCCGAGCACATAGGTAGTCTGGGTAGCCCAACCGGCTCCCGCGAAGGCTGCCGGATCAGCCAGCGTGTACAGCAGCTTTGCGGGGAGGGTCTCGCGTAGGAGGCCGCACTCGAAGTACGCTACAGCCCGAGGGGCATGCAGACGCTTTGCCACCATGAAGGCCAGCATGGGCATGCGCATGCCCACAAAGACCACCTCACCGTCGGCTATCTCCCTGGAGGCGGCGACGATCATCTGCTCCATGGGCGAGTAATCTTGCGCGGGGGGGCTCACGGCGTCACCTCACTCACGGCGTTGCCTCAGTCCTGGCGTTGCCTCACTCACGGCGTTGCCTCGCTCTGCGTGCGCCGGGCCTCGAGTCGCTCGTGGTAGGCCTCCAGGTTGGGGACCCCCAATACCCACTCTTCCAGCCAGGCGTTGAATCCCTCCAGGGTGCGGCTGCGCCGGTGGTACTCGTGGAAGAACTCGTGGTCTCGCTCCGTGTACCCGATCACGGGCGAGGGATGGGCTCCTCCCGGCGCCTCCACCACCGCTACCACCTTCTGGGCGGGGGCCACCACTCGATTGGGATCCTCGGTCAGCACTCCCCCGGGGACCACCTCTTCCGCCGTGATCAGAACGCGGTCGGCAGCCAGCGCCGCCTCGACCGCAACCCCCAGATTCCCCCAGAGCCAGGCGTGCCCCTCCTCGTCCGCTTTCTGCACATGCAGGATGGTGACGTCGGGGGCGAGGGACCGGACAAAGATCAGGGGTGAGCCGTCCAAAGGGCTGGTCCCGGGCACGAGGTCGGGGTTGTGGCGGGGAAGGTCGGAACCCAGCAGCGAACGGGTGGGGATGAAAGGGGCCCCCAGCCCCGCAGCCAGCAGGGCGAGTCCCAGAGAGAGGTTGCTGTGGTCTTGCACCGCCAAGGGCCGCGGAACGCTCTGTTCCACCGCCCGGCGGAAGCAGTGGGCCAGGCCGGCGCTCACATTGCCCACCCAGCCTACGATCGCCCGGTCCACGCAGCCGGCCCCGATCAGCTGATCGAAAAGGATGTCGGAGATGGGGCCGATGAGCGTGAGGTTCCGGCGGTGCTGCCGGATGAGCTCGTGGGCCGCCGCGAAGGGGATCGCTGCTTCCAGGCAGGCCCCGAGCACCACTCTGCTACCATCGGGCACGAACCGGGCAATCGCCTCCGCCATGGTGGTTCGCTTGCTGTCCGTCCCGGGGCTCGTTCCCCGACTTTCCGCGTGAGCCAAGATCTCCCTCTCCGGCGGAGTCATCGACCGCTGCTCGTGTTTGCCACAGAACTCCGTGCAGCCACCGCGTCTGCCGGACCGTCTGCGCATCCCGCTGACCCTCGCAGGCCGGTGGACAGCCCTGGACTATACCAACCGCGCGCACCAGCCGCCAACAGACCGGCAACTGGGTCTCCCTTGTTTCGGGGGCGGTCCTCACGCGGCCGCGCCGCGCCGGCACGCTCTCGGTGGCCTCCATTGGTTTGGAGGTGGTCCACTAATGCGTCTTGGCCCCGTACCGCGGAATTCGGCCTCGCTCCCCCGTTACCCCGGCAGCACGCTCCATTCGGCGGTGGCCGACTCCTCCAGCACGCGCAGGAAGGCCCGCACGGCCGGTGACTTGTACGCGTCGGCCAGGAAAACGACGTCGGTGTCCAGGGTCAGATCGCCCTCAGCCAGGGGTACCCGCACCAGTTGCCCGCTGGCCAGCTCCTCACGCCTGTCCGGCTCGTAGAGGAAGGCCACGGCCTGTCCCTCGGCCACGTAGCGCTTGATGAAGTCTACTGAGCTCGACTCCATCACCACCAGGGGCGCGGCGCCCTCCTGGGCCAGGCGTTCGGTGACGGCTCGGCGGGTGCCCGAGCCTGCCTCGCGCACGATCAGGGGTTGGCCGTCCAGGTCGCGCCAGCTGACCGGGTTGCGGGCGGTGAAGGGGTGGCCTGCCCCGACCACGAGGGTCAGCACCACCCGCCGGTAATGCTGGGCCCGCAGCCGCGGCGGGTAGGGGATGCGCCCCACCACGGCCAGGTGGTTCCGCAAGGTCTCCACGCTCCGTACCATCTGCTCGGAGCTGCCCTCGTCCAAGGCCACCGACACGGCC
>JAMDDA010000204.1:1737-5329 GCA_023488925.1 Actinomycetota bacterium | reverse complement strand
CGGCGTGTCGGGCTTCTCGCTCAGAAGAACGCGCCGTTGCGTCTGCACTTCGCCGACAACAACCTTGTGGTGACCGCCGAGTCGCACGATGTGGGAAAAGCCCGGGAGAGTATCCCCGTCCGCTACGAAGGCGACGAGCTCGAGATCGGGTTCAACCCGGAGTTCCTCGAGAGCGGGGTGGCTGCTGTGGCCGGGGAGTCGGTTTTTCTGAAGTTCATAAGCCCACTCCGTCCCGGTCTCATCACGGGTGAAGAACAGGACTTCTTGTATCTGATCATGCCGATCCGCCTCACCGACTGACAGGCTGTGGCAAGGCCGGGGAGAGAAACGCCGTGCGGCGAGAGTGCGTGCATGTGCGGCCGGGAACGACTCTCGGCCAACTGCTGAAGGTCACCGGGGCCAGCGCCAGCGGGGGGCACGCCAAGGCCCTGATCGCCGGTGGGGAGGTTTCGGTGAACGCCCAGGTGGAGTACCGGCGCGGCCGCAGGCTGACGGACGGTGATGTAGTGGGTGTACGGGGGGCGGCCTTCGTCGTGGCGGTCGATACTCCTGAAGCCGAGCGGCGGCCGGCGCACCCGCGGTGATTCTGGAGCGCCTGCGTCTGACGAACTTTCGCTGTCACCGCGCGGAGGAGCTCGCTTTCCCGCCGGGCGTCAGCGTCCTCGTGGGTGCGAACGGTGTGGGGAAGACGTCGGTCCTGGAGGCCGTATTCTTCTTGTTCCGGGGCTCGTCGCCCCGCACCGCCGCTCCGCGGGAGCTTGTACGGCGCGGTGAGCAGGTCTTGCGGGTCGAGGCCGAGCTGCGGGGTACGAGGGGGCGCCGTCTGACGGCGGCGGTCGGCTGGAGCACGACGGGCGAGCGGCGCCTGACGGCCGGCGGCGCTCCCCTCGCCGATCTCGCCCGCTGGGAAGAGTGCATGCCGGTGCGTATGTTCCTGCCCGACGACCTGCGTCTGGTGAAGGGAAGCCCCCGCCGCCGCCGGGCTTTTCTGGACCAGCTGGCTCCTCGGGTGGACGCCGGCTATCGACGGGCCCTCGCTGCGTACGAGGAGGCTCTGCAACAGCGGAACACCCTCCTGCGTCAGGGGGTCATAGGCTCCGATCACACCCCGTGGGAGACGCTCCTCGCGCGGGCAGGGCGGCATATCGTGAGCACGCGCACCCGCCTGCTCCGCTCGCTGACTCCCGCGTTCGCCGACGCTTATCGACGGCTCACGCCGGCCGAGTCCGAGACGGTGGGCCTGCTTTACCGCACCAATGTGGCCGACCTGCCGGAGGAGGAATACCGGAACAGATTGGCCGCGGAGCGGCCGGCCGACCGGCGGCGCACGTTCACCCACCTCGGCCCTCACCGGGACGACGTGCGTCTCACCCTGGGGGGCAGAGATCTGCGCGACTACGGCTCTCAGGGCGAGCAGCGTACCGCTCTTCTTGCGCTGCTGGTGGCCGAGCGCGGCTGGGCGCGCAGCGAGGGCGGTGAGCTTCCCCTCTTCCTCCTCGACGACGTGATGAGCGAGCTCGACCCGGCGCGGCGTCGGGCTCTCATGAGCCTTGTTCTTGGCGGCGGTCAGACCATCATCACCACCACCGATCTCCACTACTTTACGTCCGCAGAGCTCGCTATGATCGAGGTGATTCCCTTGAGGCGACCGGACCACGGAGGAGGGGAAGAGTCGTGAAAGGTGGATGGTCGGGGGGCGGCGGTGGGGCCGCGGGCCGGCCCGGGACGCGCCGGGCAGGGCCGGCACCCGACTTCGAGCCCGCGGGAGAGCTGGTGCGCCGGCTCCTCGGGCGCGGAGGCGCGCCCGCCCAGCGGCGGGTGGCTCAGATATGGGCGGAGGCGGTGGGAGAGGAGAACGCCCGGAACGCCCGGCCGCGCTCGTTGCGCGGCGGGCGGCTGGTGGTGACCACGTCGTCCCCGATATGGGCCCACGCGCTGCAGATGATGGCCGCGGAGATCGTGGCGCGGCTGAACCGGCTTCTGGGGGAGGAGCTGGTACGGGAGGCGGTCTTCCGGACGGCAGGCTGGGAGGCGCTCGATGACGGTGGGGTCGGAAAAGGAGGGTCCGCGGCGGCCGCGCCGGGGCCTCCCGGCACGGCCCGCCGGCGGTTGACGGAGGAGGAAGAGGCGGCCGTCGCGGCGGTGCGCGCCCAGGCCTGCGACGAGACCCTCGGCGAGCGGATCGCCGCGGCGATGCGGGCCGCCCTGGAGACCCGGCCGCGCTGAAACCGGGCCCATTTGTGCTATTATTCCCAGGGCGACGCACTCGCCCTTTGCAGGGCAGACCTCCGCTTCCCACCCCACCCGGGGGGTCACGCCTGCGCACGCACCAACGCTGCGAGTAGGGAGCCTCGAAGGGAGTGACTGAACACACATACGACGCCGGCGACATCCAGGTCCTCGAGGGGCTGGAGCCGGTTCGTAAACGCCCCGGCATGTATATTGGGTCGACGGGGACGCGAGGCCTCCACCACCTGGTCTACGAAGTCGTCGACACCTCCGTCGACGAAGCCCTCGCCGGGCACTGCGACCACATCGAGGTCACCATTCTGCCCGACTCCTCGGTGCGCGTGAGCGACAACGGGCGTGGCATCCCGGTGAAGGTCATGCCGCGGTTCGGCAAACCGGCGTTGGAGATCGTCATGACCAAGCTCCACGCCGGGGGCAAGTTCGGCGGGGGGGGCTACAAGGTTTCCGGCGGCCTGCACGGTGTTGGTGTCTCGGTGGTGAACGCCTTGTCGGAGTGGCTGCACGTGGAGGTGTGCCGCGACGGCTACCGTTTCCGGCAGTCGTATGTACGGGGCGTACCGGAGGGCGACCTGGAGCGCCTGGAGCCCTGTGCGGACACCACGGGAACGACCATCCATTTCCGGCCCGATCCGCAGGTCTTCGACGATCTCAACTTCAACTTCAGCACTTTGGCCCAGCGGCTGCGTGAGGTGGCGTTCCTGAATCGCGGCCTCACCATCATGCTGTGCGACGAGCGCGACCGCGAGACCTTGCCGGCCACCCGGGGTGAGGGCGACGAGGCCGCCCCCGGAAAAGACGAAGTCGCGGCGGAGAAGGCACCCGCGGCGGAGAAGGCAGCCGTGGCGGAGAAGGCAGCCGTCACGGAGAAGGCACCCGTGGCGGAGAAGGCAGCCGCCGCGGCGACGCTCTCCGACGTGACCGGCGAGGTCCGCTGTGTGACCTTCCGCTACGACGGCGGGATCATCGACTTCGTCCGCCACATCAACGCCCAGAAGGACCCCATCCACCCCAACATCATCTACTTCGAGGCGAAGGAGGTCGACGCCCAGATGGAGCTGGCGATGCAATGGAACGCCGGCTACATCGACAACGTGTTCTCGTTCGCCAACAACATAAACACCCACGAGGGGGGTTCCCACCTGTCGGGTTTCCGGGCGGCCATCACCCGCACCATCAACGATTACGCCCGCTCCAAGAATCTTCTGAAGGAGAAAGACGAGAACCTGAGCGGCGAGGACGTGCGGGAGGGGCTGGCGGCCATCCTCAGCGTGAAGCTGCGCGAGCCTCAGTTCGAAGGACAAACCAAGACCAAACTGGGCAACTCCGAGATACGCGGTTTCGT
>JAMDDA010000204.1:0-1727 GCA_023488925.1 Actinomycetota bacterium | reverse complement strand
CGAGACGGTCGTCAACCCGAAGTTCGCCGAATTCCTCGAGGAGAACCCCGCCGATGCCCGGCAGATCGTCACCAAGGCCGTGCAGGCCGCTCTGGCGCGGGCCGCCGCCCGCAAGGCCCGCGACCTCACCCGGCGGAAGAGCGTGCTCGAGAACACCACGTTGCCGGGCAAGTTGGCCGACTGCTCCATCAAGGATCCGGCTGCCTGCGAGCTCTACTTGGTGGAGGGCGACTCCGCCGGAGGCTCGGCCAAGCAGGCGCGCGACCGCAGCTTCCAGGCCATCCTGCCGTTGCGGGGGAAGATCATCAACGTGGAGAAGGCCCGTATCAACAAGATGCTCTCGAACACCGAGATCCAGGCCATCATCACGGCCATCGGCACCAGCCTGGCCGACGAGTTCGATCTTGCCGGGGCCCGCTACCACAAGATCATCATCATGACCGACGCCGACGTCGACGGGGCGCACATCCGCACGCTCATCTTGACCTTCCTCTTCCGCAACATGGTGGAACTCATCGAAGCGGGCTACGTTTACGTCGCCCAGCCGCCGCTCTACCGGATCTCGCACAAGCGCCAGGAGTACTACGCCTTCAACGACCAGCAGCTGGAACAGGTGCTCGACCGGGTGGGGCGCAACGGGGCCAGCATCCAGCGCTTCAAAGGCTTGGGCGAGATGAACCCGGAGCAGCTCTGGGAGACCACCATGAACCCGAACACCCGCACGCTGCTGCAGGTGACTGTGGACGACGCCACCATCGCCGACGAGATCTTCACCACCCTGATGGGTGACAAGGTGGAGCCGCGGCGGGAGTTCATCGAGGCCAACGCCCGCTACGTGCGCAACCTGGACGTGTAGGCGGCATGATGCTCGAGACCCTGCAGGGACGGATCGAACAGGTCGAGATCGCCGAGGAGATGCGATCCTCGTATCTCGACTACGCCATGAGCGTCATCGTGGGGCGCGCGCTGCCCGACGTGCGCGACGGCCTCAAACCCGTGCACCGCCGGGTGCTCTTCGGCATGCACGACTCCGGTATGCAGCCCACGAAGCCGCACCGCAAGTGCGCGCGCATCGTGGGCGACGTCATGGGTAACTTCCACCCCCACGGCGACTCGGCCATCTACGACACGCTGGTGAGGCTGGCTCAGGACTTCTCCATCCGCTACCCGCTGGTCGACGGGCACGGCAACTTTGGGTCGATCGACGGCGACTCCGCGGCGGCCATGCGGTACACGGAGTGCCGTCTCAGCAGGATCGCCGTCGAGATGCTGCGCGACATCGACGCCGACACCGTCGATTGGATCCCCAACTACGACGAGAGCCGCGAGGAGCCGACGGTGCTCCCGGCCCGCTTCCCCAACCTGCTGGTCAACGGCAGCTCGGGCATCGCCGTGGGCATGGCCACCAACATCCCCCCCCACAACTTGGGCGAAGCCATCGACGCCACCGTGGCGCTCATCGACAATCCCGACCTGGACAGCCCCGAACTCATGCGGTACCTGAAAGGCCCCGACTTCCCCACCGGGGGAATCATCATGGGCTCCGCCGGCATCCGCGAGGCCTACGCGACCGGCCGCGGACGCATCGTGGTCCGGGCCAAGGCCCACACCGAGCCGTTGAAGCAGGGCAAGACCGCGATCATCGTGACCGAGATTCCCTATCAGGTGAACAAGGCGCAGATGATCGAAAAGATCGCCGAACTGGTGCACGACAAGAAGCTCTCCGA
>JAMDDA010000160.1 GCA_023488925.1 Actinomycetota bacterium | reverse complement strand
GGAGGCGCCGACACCGCCACGCGCTCTCGGGCCTGCCGAGCCAAGGAGAGCGCCCCGCCGTGCATGCGCCATTTCCAGTGGCGGCCCGGCAGAGTGAGCGCCGTGACTTCGTGGGTGGAGTGCGCCTGCAGCCCTTCCAGGAACTGTCGGTGTGATCCCCCGTAGTAAGGCTCCAAGGCCCAGACCCGTAAACCTCCCCGCGGAGGGACAAGCCAGGGAGGCTCCACCGGACGGGGCGTCACGCTACTCCAGAACCGGCCGCTCCGCGGGTTCCCGCAGGGGGACGATCAGGTCGATGGCGTCGAGGCGCACGAGCATGAACGGAGTCCGGCTCAGCACCCTGCCTGTCTGCCCGTCCACCAGGTCCACGTCCGCCAGGGGAAGAAAACGGCGGCCCGGATCGTTGACCACGTCGCTCACGCGCGCCCGGAAATCCACGTCGGGCAGGTGCACATCGGCCTCGAACACCCGGGCGCCCATCTCGAGCCGCACACGGGCGGGCGGCAGGGGGGCACGATAGCCGGTGTGCTCTTCGAGTCTCATCGCACGGATTCTAGCGGAAGGCGCTCTGCATTGAAAGCAGGAAAGGCGTGGAACGACCCTCTCGCGGGTATTAATAGGAAACCGGTGAGGCTCGCCGTACCTCACCGGGGCTGCGGGGCGAAACCCGTGGCTGCAGGCCTTCCCGTGCGGATAGGGGGTGTGTGATGAAGGTGAAGTTGCACGGCATTCCCGAGGAGATCCGGATCGGAGACCTGATCCAGACGATCCACGGGGTCGGGACGGTCACCGCTATCTCCAAGCCCACCAGCGACCGCGAACGCGCCATGGTCGAGGTCGATCTGGGCCGCAAGTGGATGAGCCTCGAGGATGTGAGCGCCATCATCATTCGGGCCGAAGGTGAGCGGCGCCGCAGCCCGGAGATGCGCTGGGACGAGCACGAGTAGGTGTCTGCGCGGCGGCGGGCCCCGGCTGGGGCCCGCCGCCGCGCGACCTCAGGCCCAGCCGCTTGCCTCACCCGGCGGAGACACGCAAGAGCTCCGCCAGGCGGGTGGCCCGGGTGCCCAAGAACTCCATCTCCTCCTGCAGAGCCCGCGGATCGGCGCCTTCCTGCGTGAGCAGGTTGATCGCGCGGCTGCAGGAAGTGCCCACCAGGAACTTCAGCTCCTCGATCTCGTGGGCACGGGCGTGCGGATCGCTTACCTCCACGCGGCCTTCACCTCCGTCAGACGGCGGTTGCGGAACAGGGGAATCAACACCATGCCCAGCACGAACCCCGTGGCGTGCACCCAGAAGGCCACTCCCCCGGCACCGGCCGCCCCGGCCGCCAGGGTCAGGGTCCCTTGGAAGAGCTGGATGACAAACCAGAAGACCAGCACGACCACGGCCGGGATCACCATGGGCACGAAGAAGAAGAACGGGACCAGCACCAACACCCCGGCCCGCGGGTAGAGCAGCAGGTAGGCCCCCAAGACGCCGGCAATGGCTCCACTCGCCCCGATGCCGGGTACGTCGGACCCCGGGGTCACGAGCACCTGCCCCAGATTGGCCAAGGCTCCGATCCCCACGTAGAAGAAGGCGAAGCGCAAATGGCCCATGGAATCCTCGACATTGTTCCCGAAGATGTGCAGGTAGAGCATGTTGCCCAGCAGGTGCACCCAGCCGCCGTGGATGAATATGGAGGTGACCAGGGGGAAGAGCGCCGCCGCGGAGAAGTCCCCGGATGTGATGGCCCAGGCCACATTCCGGGGCACATACCCGTATGTCAAGACGAATTCCTCGAAGCCACGCTGCCCCAGGGCCAACTCGTAGAGAAACACCAGGATGTTGACACCGATGAAGAGATAGGTGACGTAGGCGAAACGCAGGGTGGGGATGTTGTCGCGCAGGGGTATCATGTGCCGGGCATTCTATCCCCTGAAACCCCCGAGGAAAACGGAGGAGCGACCACGCGGTGAGCGACCGCCCCCTTCCCCGCATCGGGGCCCAGGTCTCCACGGCCGGCGGGCTGTCCAAGGCCGTAGCCCGGGCTCGGGCCATCGGCGCCGAGGTCGTGCAGATCTTCCCCAGCAACCCCCGCCGGTGGCAGCCCTGCCCGTACACCGAGCACGACATCGCCGCCTTCACGGCCTCCCTCCGGCGGGCGGCGCTTCCCCTCTTCGTGCATACGATCTACCTGATCAATCTGGCCTCTCCCGACGAAGACCAGCGGCGACGCTCGACCGCGGCTCTGGCCGACGCTCTGGTTTTCGGCGCGCGCAGCGGCGCGGACGGGGTGGTCACGCACATCGGCTCCCACCGGGGCGACGGATACGCCGCGGCCCGGAAGCGGGTGGTGCGCGCCGTCACGGAGGCGCGCGCACAGGCCCGGGAGCGCGTGCAGAAGCCCCTCCCCGCTCTGCTGCTGGAAACGAGCGCCGGCGGTGGTAATTCCCTCGGCCGCACACCGGCCGAGCTCGGTGACCTCGTGGGTGCCTTCCCGGAGGGGTTGGGGATCTGCCTCGACAGCGCCCATCTCTTCGCCGCCGGATACGCGGTGGATACCGTGGAAGGGCTCGACGCTCTGCTGGCGGAGATCGAACGCCACGGCCTTCTGGGCGCGCTGGGCCTGGTTCACCTGAACGACTGCAAGACCGCTCTGGGTTCCCGCAGCGATCGGCACGAGAACCTCTGGGAGGGCCGCTTGGGTCGAGGCGGTCTGCGGCTCTTCCTGGGTCACACCGCCTTCCGCCGGGTCCCGTTCGTGCTGGAAGTGCCCGGGTTCGCCGACCACGGCCCCGACGTGCGGAATATCCGCCGGGCCCGCCTCATGCGACGGGAGATCCTGCGGCCGGAGATCCTGCGACGGGAGATCTTGTCCCCGGACACACAGCGGCACGCCGCCCCGCGCGGAGCGTCTTGACGTGACGGCCCGCCCCGGCGGTCACCGGCCACCCGTGCCGGCAGTGGGCTCGCGGCCGACGGCGCGGGCCCGCCATTATCCCACTACCCAGTCGGCCCTCGATTACCCTCGCGGCCGTATAGCCCGGGCCCGCCCCGGCGGTCACCGGCCACCCGTGCCGCCCGGCACTACGCGCTCTCCTTGAGGCGACGGATCAGCCCGTTGTAGCGCAGGCGCTCCACCGCCTTGGCCTCGATCTGCCGCACCCGCTCCCGGCTGATCCCGAAATGGTCTCCGATCTCGCCCAGGGTCCAGGGGTCATCCCCAGCGAGACCATAGCGCAGCACCAGCACCGCCCGCTCCCGCTCGGGAAGCTCGCAGATGGCCTGGGCGACGTTGCGCAGCTGGATCCGGGCGTAGACCACGTCGAAGAGCGAGTTCTGCGCCGGGTCGGTCACCATGGACCCGAGATCGGCCGAGTCGCCCTCATGATCGAGAGAAACATCCAGGCTGAGCGGGATTTCCGCCACGTCCAGAAGCGCCTGCAGCTCTTCCTCGGCGATGCCGAGCGCCGCCGCCACCTCGGCCTGGTCGGGCTCGCGCCCGTACTCCTGACGGAGCCGATTCATGGTGCGCCTGACGGCGGAGAGACGCTCCACGATGTGCACGGGCAAACGGACCGTGCGCCCCTTGTCGGCGAGCGCCCGGGTGATGGACTGGCGGATCCACCACGTCGCGTAGGTGGAGAACTTGTTCCCCCTCCGGTAGTCGAACTTCTGCGTGGCGCGCATCAAACCGAAATTACCCTCCTGGACCAGGTCGGAGAAGCTCAGGCCGCGGCCCAGATACCGGCGGGCGATGGACACCACCAGACGCAGGTTCGCCTCGATCATGGTCCGCCGGGCGGCTTCGTCGCCCTCTTCGATCCGCTTGGCCAGCAGGATCTCTTCCTCCGCCGTGAGCAGCGGAACTCTACCGATCTGGTTCAGGTAGGTGCGAACGGATGACTCCTCGTCGAAGGGGTCGGGAGTCAGGGCACGGGAGTGGCCCTGGCCCTCCCCGCGGCGGGTCCGCCCACCGGAGGACTCGTCCCCGGACACCGGCGATTCGTCCGGGAACACCGGGGCTTCGTCCGAGTCCTCCGGGTAGTCTTCCCCGGGAGCCGGCTCGGGCCAGGCCCCGTCCCGACCCTTGGAACCAACCCGCCGTATGCGCTTTCCAGCCATCGCTCCCTCACCCGTGCGTCATGGTCGACGGCGGGGCTCGCGCTCCCGCCCATCGCGGACAGACGCCATTATTCGTGTCTGTCCTCCCAATATTCCCCGCGCCGGCAGGAGCTAACCGTGGAGAAGGGAGGGGGGAGCGGGCAGCCCGACCAGGCGGGCGACCTCAGCCCGCAGGGCATCGGCCAAAGCGAGGGTGACCGGCCCGGGGCGGCCGCCCGCCAGCGGGCGGCCGCCCACCGCCACCACCGGCATGACATCGCGAGCCGTCGAGACCAGGAAGAACTCGTCGGCCGCCTCCAGACCTTCCAAGGTGAACGCGCGCTCCACCACCTCCACCCCCATCCTCGCGCAGAGGTCAATGACGTGCCGCCGGGTGATCCCGTTCAGAATGTGCGTGTCGGCCGGGTGGGTCCAAACCCGGCCCGCGAAAACCGCGAACACGTTCGACGAACCGCCCTCGCGCACCACGCCTCCCGGTCCCACGAAAAGGGCCTCGTCGGCTCCGGCGTCGCGGGCGGCCTGCTTGGCCAGGACCGCCGCCAGCAGGTTGGTGGACTTGATATCGCACCGGGCCCAACGGACGTCCTCGACCGGGTGCACCGTCGTGCCCGCCAGAACGGCCTCAGGCGCGGGTGGCTCCGCCGGCCGCGTGTACGCCAAGACGGTGGGCTCCACCTCGTCGGGAAAAGGAAAGTCCCGGGGCGCGACCCCCCGGGTCACCTGCAGGTAAACCGTGCCCTGCTGAACGCCGGAAAGAGCCACCAGGCGAGGCAGAACTCGGTCGAGAGCATGACCGCGCAGGGCATGCTGCAGGCGGATCTGCCCCAGGCTCCAGACCAGGCGCTGCAGGTGGTCCTCCAGCCAGAGCAGACGGCCGTTCACCACCTTCACGACCTCGTACACTCCGTCGCCGAGCTGAAAACCACGGTCCTCCACCCCTATCCGGCCGTCCACCAGCGGCAGGTAGGCGCCGTTCAGGTACAGCGACTCCGGGACCCCGTGCGGATCCGGCGACACATTCCCGCCCGTGTTCATGCATTCCCCCTTCGCGGACCCCGTCCGCCGCCTCGAGCTGCTACTCTAACGAACATGCACACCCCCGACGAACCCCGCTACCGCGAAGCCGGTCCAGCCGACATCCCCGCCGTTCTCGGTCTGCTCCGAGAGATCATGGCCCACCACGGCGTGCCGGCCCCAGCCGAGGCCGCGCTGCAGGCCGTGGTGCAACAGGCCCTGGACTCGCCCGGTCACACCTTCC
>JAMDDA010000108.1 GCA_023488925.1 Actinomycetota bacterium | reverse complement strand
GGGCGCCGTAAGGCCCCTCTCCCGAGAACACCGTACCCAGGGTGACCCGCACGTATGAGCAGAGATCGGCGCTGAAGCCGCGGGCTTCGGTCACTGCAGAGAGTCTGGGCGTGAGCTTCATGGCCCCGCAGGCGGCGCCATAGTTCTCCGGGTAGAACGGGAAGATGTCCATGGCGTAGAAGATCTCGCAGGGCACCCCCACGTTCAGCCAGGCGGTGGGGCGGCCTTCGCCCGCCGCCGCGAAGAGGTCGTGGTAGTACCCCTTGATCAGCTCCTTCAGGCTGTTGGTGGCCTCGAGCCGCACGCTCATGACCGGCCTCCATCGGTCGGCGTCACGTCCGGCTCGTCGGCCCCCTCCACCTGCTCCCGGAAGGCCTCGAGGCGCGTGCGCACCTGCTCGAAACCGGCGGAGCGGTGCTCCCCCTCGATCAGCACCGCCGGGATACCTTCGGCCGCCAGGCGGTCGCGCAGGTACGGCCACTCGGCCTGCTCGGAGTCGCAGAACCTGGTCAGGTAGAACACCACGCCCTGCGCCCGCGCCGCCCGCACCTGGGCCACCAGATGGTCGGCCCGCGGCGCCGCGGGCTCCTTGACCGAGCAGGGCGGCTTCGCCAGGTAGGCCCGGGCCAGTGCCTGCCAGGGGTCGCCGCCACCCACCTGCACGGTCCACCAGCGGGACCCGGTGGAGAGATCGTCGGCGATCAGATAGAGACCGGCCTCCTCGAAAGAGCGCGCCAGGGCCACGTTGTCGAAGGTGACGCCCTAGAGCACCACGGGCAGGGCGTCCCCCGGCTCGCCCACGGGGGGATGGTTCATGAGGGCGGTCAACTCCTGGGTGAACTCGTCGGGAAGCATGGTGGTGGCCGCGATCAGCACGGCCAGGTAGTCGGCGCCCGCCAGGCTGAGCTCCCGGGCGGCCCGGCGCCGAGCGAACTCGGCCAGCAGGGTCCGCTTGCGGTTGCCCGCGTCTACGGCCGCCCGCAGACGGCGATCGTCGGCGGGAGCGTCGAGGGCGGCACCCATGCGCTCCGACACCTGGCGCAGCTCCTTGGCCAGGTAGGTCACGGCCGCCTCGGTGTCGGTCACCGTGGGGTAGCGAACGAAGTCCACGTATGGGGTCAGCTTCTCGGCGTCCCACACGCCGAACACTCCGCGCAGGGAGTCGCAGTAGCGGGTGAAGAGCACGCCGTCGAGCATGGAGAGATCGCCCCGCAGCACCTGGTCGAGGAGATTGCGGGCGGCCGGGCAGGCAAAACCCTGGATGTATTCCATGGCGCGCACGTCGTCGCGGCCGTCGGTCGGCACCCGGAACGGCAGCACACCGTGGGCCACGATGAGCTCCTCGGGCAGGTAGGTGTCGAAGTAGCCCACGGCCATGAGGCCGGTGCGCTCCTTGATCCGCCGGAGCTCGGCGCGCGGGTCGGCGGCCACGTCACGGAGGCGCGCCAGGGCGCGCGCCCCGGCCGACGCGGGACCCCGGGCGCGCGCGCCGTCGCCGACCGCGGGTCTCACGCCTTCTCCCCGGCCGTCTTACGCAGCTCGGTCTTCAGAATCTTGCCGGCCGGACTCTTGGGCAGGGCCTCCATGAACTCCACGATGCGCGGCGCCTTGTAGCTTGCCAACCGGGCCTTGCAGTAGCTCACGATGTCGTCGGCACACAGCTCGACCCCCGGCCGGACCACGACGCACGCCTTGACGGTCTCCCCGTACACCGGATCCGGAACACCGATCACGGCGCACTCCAGCACGGCCTCATGCTGGTAGAGCACCTCCTCCACCTCGCGCGGCCAGATCTTGAGGCCCGCCGAGTTCACCATGTCCTTCAGGCGGTCCACCAGCGTGATATAGCCCTCTTCGTCCATGACCCCCACGTCCCCGGTCTTCAACCAGCCGTCGACCAGAGCGGCGGCGGTCGCTTCCGGGTTGTTGTAGTAGCCTTTCATGACGTTGGGGCCCTTGATCACGATCTCACCCACCTCACCGGGCGGCAGGGGCCGGTTGTCCGCGTCCCAGATTTGCACCTCCACGTTGTCGATGGGGGTGCCCACCGTGCCCGCCTTGTGGCGGTACTGGTGATTGTAAGTAGCGGAGGGGGTCGACTCGGTCAGGCCGTACCCCTCGTTGATAACGAGTCCAAAACGCTCCTTCCACCGGCGGGCCACCTCGACAGGCATGCTGGCGGCGGCCGAGAAGCAATAGTTCACGTGGGCGAAGGCCTCGTCGGCGTCCGGTACGTCGAGCACCATGATGTAGATGGTGGGCACGGCATACCAGCGCGTCACCCGCTCCTCACGCATGGTGCGCAACACGCTCTCGACCTCGAACTTGGGCAGGATCACCAGGGTGGCTCCCCGGTTGACGCACACGTTGAAGATGAAGTTCTGCGCGAAGGAGTGGTAGAGGGGCAGGAAACAGATGAGGCGGTCTTCCGGGGTGAGGCCGGTAAGGTGAACGTTGGTATTGGTGTTCGACACCACGTTGCCGTGGGTCAGGAGCACCCCCTTGGCCGCCCCGGTGGTGCCGCCGGTATAGATGATCTCCGCCCCCTCCTCCCGGTCGGTGTAGACGGTGGCGAAATGGTCGGGCCGCCCGGCCAGCAGATCCCAGAAGGCATGGTCGGCCGGCCCGCCGGCTCCGCCGCCCACCACGACGACGTGTTCCACCGAGGGGATGGCCGCTCGGGCCGGCACTTCGCCCAGATTGGCGCCGCCCACCACGAGCACCCGCGGGGTGGAGTGGGTGACCATGTACTCGATCTCGCCGCACTTGCACATCGAGCTCAGGGACACGACAATGGCCCCCACTTTCAGAGCCCCGTAGAAAGCGATGGCGAACTCCGCGCAGTTCCCCATGAACAGGCCCACGCGGTCGCCGTGGCCCACACCGAGATCCGTGAGCGCGTGGGCGAAGCGGTCCGCGTCCCGGCGGAACTCCCGGTAGGTCCAACGCCGCCCTCCGTCGACGAGGGCCTCGTTGTCGGGAAAGAAGATGACATTCCGGTCGAGGGCGTCCGCTATGTTCATGAGCGTTTCTCCTCGGCGGCCTGAACCCGCCGCTCCTGGCTCCGCGAGCCGTTGCGCAGGGCGACCTGCGTGACCACCGCGGCCGCCGGATCGAAGATGGGCGGCGCTGCGCCGCCGGCAGAGGGGGGCGCCGCGCCGTCGGCGGCCGCGAGGTTGGCGGCCGCGGCGGGAGCCTCGGCCGCTCTCCGAGCCGCCTCCCGGTCGAATATCTGCTTCTGCTCGAGGGCCTGGATGAGAATCCCGATCATCCAGTTGAGAGGCGTGTCGACCCCGTACTCCTCGCCGCGCTCCACGATGGCCAGGTTCAACGTATCGATCTCGGTACGCCTCCCCGCCTCGATGTCCTGCAGCATGGAGATCTTGTTGTCGCCCACACCGGTCAGAGCCGTGATGGCGAAGTCCCCCGCATATTCGAGTTCGGCAAAATCGAACCCCTGGGCCCGCGCGACCTCGGCCGTCTCCTCGGCCAAGGCCCGGATCAACCGGTTCGTGGGTTCGAACTCCACCAGCTGGCGGCCGGTGAACCCGGTGAGCGCCGCCACGGCGTTGCACGAGATGTTGGCCAGCAGCTTTCGCCAAATGGGGATGCGGACGTCACCGTGGATGAGGTGGGTCTCGAAGCCGGCCGCGTTGAAGAGGTCGACCAGCTGGAGCAGCCAGGGATCGTCCATACCGTCGTAACGCCCGATATAGATGCCACCCACCCCCCCGTTGTACTTGATCACGTTGTGGGCCAGAGGCATGGCGCTGTGGGCCGTCACTCCGCCGATGACCTTCTCCTTGCCCACCACATCGGCGATGCGCCGTAGGTTCTTCAGCCCGTTCTGCACGGAGAGCACGCGGGTGGCCGGGCCGATCATCGGCAGCGCGAGCTCTGCTGCCGAGGAGGTGTGATATCCCTTGACCGAGATCTGCACGAGATCGACGATCCCCACTTCTCTCGGATCGGTGGTGGCCGCGATGGCGTGGGTCTTCCGGGTGCCGTCCGGCATGATGATGGTCAGGCCTTCTTCCCGGATGGCCTGGATCTTGGCGGCGTCGACGTCCACCAGGGTGACGTCGAAACCCGCATCGCTCAAGAGGCACCCGAAAGTGCCCCCCAGGGCTCCGGCGCCCATGATGGCGATCTTCATGCTCATTGGTGAACCCCCTTGGCGCCTCCCAGTCGTCTGGTCGGCTGCCGCTCACGCGAATGAACCTTGCCCGTTACCGGTCGGTCCCAGATACGCCGGTGACCGCGCCGGCTGTGCCGCTCGTTCCTCTTCCTTCACGCCTCCTTCCAGATCGGCTTGCGCTTCTCCAGGAAGGCCTGCAGGCCCTCGTTGGCGTCGTGTGTGGCCATCAGGTCGTGTACGTAGATGGCCTCTACGGCCTGCAGGGCCCCTGTTCGACCGGCGTCGGCGCCGGCCAGGATGGCCCGCTTGGTATGCCGCATGACCACCCCGCTGTTGCGCAGCAGCCGCCCCACGTAGGCCTCCACCTCCGCCTCGAACTGCGCCTGGGGCACCACCCGGTTGACCAGACCCATGGCCCGTGCTTCCTCCGCGCTGTACGTGGCCCCCGAGAGCAGCATCTCGTTGGCGGCCTTCGGGCCGATCAGATCCGCGAATAGAGCCACGCCCAGGATGGGGAACACCCCTACCTTGATCTCCGGTTGGCCGAAAGTGGCGGCCTCCGAGGCCACGACAAGGTCGCAGCAGGCCGCAAGCTCACAACCCCCGCCCAAAGCCATGGCCTGCACGGCGGCGATCGTCGGCTTCGGGGAGCGGTGGAGCCCCAAGCAGAGGGCATCGAAGACAGCGAGCATGTGTCGCATCTTCTCGGGAGTGTGGTCGGCCACATCGACCCCTGCGGAGAAAGCCTTCTCCCCGGCCGCCCGGACCACGATGACCTTCGCCCCGGGATCGTCCACCAGGCGCTCCAGGGCGGCCACGGCTTCCTCCATCACGGGAATGGTGAGCACGTTGAGGGGCGGATTGCTCAGCAGCAGCGTGCCCACTCCGCCTTCGACTCTTGCCTCCACAAAAGATTGCGACATGTCCCCTCCTCGTGTGGCGGCGGACGGCGGGTGCCGTCCGCCGCGCGCTTCCAGCATACGCTCTCAAAAACCCAGAAGCTCTCTCAACTCGACCGCCTTACGCCGGCTGACCGGGACCCGGCTACGCCGCGCGTCCTTCATCACCAGCTCGTAAGTGCGATTGAACATGGGCACGACCTCGTCCACGAAGCGCAGGTTCACCAGATAGCTGCGATGCGCCCGGAAAAACCAAGCCCCGGAGAGACCCGCTTCCAGCTGATCCAGCGAAGGCGCCAGAGCCACAGCGGAGTCGCCGGCCGTGATCACGTGGATGGTCTCCCCCTCTACGCGGAAGAAAGCGATCTCTTCCACGTCCAGCAGCACCATGCGGTGGCCGCGGCGGGCCGTGCCATACCCGAACTGCCGGGATTCCTCG
>JAMDDA010000186.1 GCA_023488925.1 Actinomycetota bacterium | reverse complement strand
TGGCCGTATACGAGGGGGCCTTCCTGGCCGCCGGGGCGGTGCAGTGCGGGTACTGCACACCGGGCATGGTCCTGAGCGTGAAGGCGCTTCTCGATCGCAATCCTCACCCGACGAGACGGGAGATCGAGGAGGGCATCTCGGGCAACCTCTGCCGGTGTACCGGCTACCGGCAGATCATCGAGGCGGTGGAGCTCATCGCGGGCCGGGTGGAGGGCGTGCGGCTGTGAGCACTTTCCGCAGCATCGGCAGCAACCTCAACCTCGAGGGTTCTCAGAAACTGCGGGGGGAAATCAAGTATGCCGGCGACCTCTCGGTTCCGGGCATGCTGCACGGTGTGACGCTCTTCAACCCCGCGCCCCGCGCCCTCATCAAGGCGATCGACGTGAGCGAAGCCCGGAAGCTGCCCGGGGTGGTAGTCGTGACGGCCGCCGATGTAGCCGGCTCGAACCGGTTCGGGCCGGTCAAGCGCGACCAGCCGGTGCTGGTGGGACCAGGGGAGGAGGCCCGATTCGTCGGCGACGCCTTGGCCCTGATAGCGGCCGAAAGCCTGGCTCTGGCCCGCGAGGCGCGGAAGCGCATCATGGTGGACTACGAGGAGCTCCCCGCGGTAGGGTCGATCGGCGAAGCCATGAGCGCAGGCGCCCAAGCGGTGCACGCCGACGTACCCGACAACGTCTGCGCCCGCGGCGAGCTGGCCATGGGCGACGTAGAGGCCGGTTTTGCCCAGGCCGCGGTGATCGTCGAGGAGACGGTCGTCACCCCCAGGCAGGAACACGCCTATCTGGAGCCCGAGGCGGCGCTGGTCACCTTCGACGAGCGGGGACGGGTGGTCCTCTACTCGTGCGTGCAGGACCCGTATTACTTCGCCTACGACGTGGCCCAGGCCGTGGGGCTACCCGCGAACCGGGTGCGCGTGGTCGCCACCGCTCTGGGCGGCGGCTTCGGGGGAAAGGATGACATCACGCTGCAGGCCCACGCCGTACTCCTGGCGCTGCACTCGGGGCGGCCGGTGCGCATGGTCTACTCCCGGGAGGAGTCCATCCGCACGCACCCGAAGCGGCACCCCATGGAGATCCGGCTCAAGCTGGGAGCGACTGCGGCCGGCTTCCTCACCGCCATGGAAGCGCAGGTCTACACCGACGCCGGTCCCTACACGGGCCGCTCCCCCGTGGTGCTCACGGTCGCTCTGCACAGCCTGAGCGGGCCTTACGCCATCCCCAATCTGAAGTTGCGGGGTACCGCTTTTTTCACCAACAACCTCGTGACGGGAGCGTGCCGCGGATACGGCCAGCCCCAGACGACGGCGGCCCGCGAAATCGTTCTTGACCTGCTCGCCACCCGTTTGTCGATAGATCCGGTCAGGCTGAGGAAGGCGAACGCTCTCAGTTCGGGAGATCGGCCCGGCACGCCTCTGGCGAAGCTGGACAGTGAACCCAGCGTCCGGCAAGTTATCGACGCCGCCCTCACCCAGGCAGGACCGCCCCCGGCTCCCGCTCCGGGGCGCCGGTACGGCCGGGGAGTGGCCTGCGCCATGCCGCTGTTCGACATTGGGGCCCTCCCCTCCTTGGGCCTGGCCGGGGTGAGCGTGGGCGTGGAGATGATGGTCGACGGTTCCGTGATCGTGACCAGCTCGGCGGTAGACATGGGCCAAGGTATCCGTTCCGCCCTCGCCATGATGGCGGCAGAGGAGTTCGGGATCGAGCACGAGCGGGTTACGGTTCTGCTGGGAGACACGGACACCAGCCCCAAGTCGGGTCCCACGACTGGATCGCGGCAGACCTACGTCTCGGGGAACGCCATGCTGGCCGCTGCCCGGGAGCTCAAGGCGCGGATGTTGGCGGAAGCGGCCGAGCAGCTGGAGACCGCGCCCGACCGGCTGGAGTTCCGGGAGGGCGCCGTGCGGGTGACGGACGAGCCCGTTCGCGCCCTCCCCCTGGGTGACCTGGCCCGGCACTGTTACTACCGGGGCATCAATCTGCGCGAGGAATCCTGGTTCAAGGCCGGTCAGGCCACCATCGGACACACCTTCGTGGCTACCGTGGCCGACGTGGAGATCGATACCACGACCGGCGACGTGCAGGTCCGCAGGCTGGTGACGGCCCACGACATCGGCAAGGCCATCAACCCGACGGCCGTCCGGGGTCAGCTCATCGGTGGGAGCGTGCAAAGCCTGGGCTGGGCGCTCATGGAGAATCTGGCTCAGGAGGCAGGCCGGGTGCTGACTCCGAGCTTGAGCGAATATCTCATCCCCACGGCGGTGGACGTGCCCGAGGTGGAGGCGGTCCTGGTCGAGAACCCGTACCCCACGGGGCCGTTCGGAGCCAAGGGCGTGGGAGAGCACGCCTCCGTCACCACCGCGCCCGCCATCCTGAACGCCATCCACACGGCTACGGGGGTCATGATCCGGCATTACCCCGCCACCCCCGAGACGCTGGCGCGCGCCCTCGGGGTTCTTGACGGAGACAAACAACCGAGTGAGAAGGAGCCCGAACATGGCCGTTGAACGTATCGCGGTACTGGGTGGGGGGAACGCCGGTCGGACTATCGCCGCCGACATGACGCTCAAGGGGCTGAAAGTCAACCTCTTTGAGCTGCCTCGATTCACGGAAAGCTTCGCGCCGGTCAAGGAGTCGGGTGAGATCACCCTGCGGGGCGTCGCCGGCGAAGGGGTGGCCCGGCTGAATCTGGCTACCCACGACATCGAGGCGGCTCTGGAGGGTGTCGAGCTGATCCTGATCGCCGTACCCTCGTTCGGCGTCGGCCCCATGTTCGAGACCTGCGCCCCCCACCTGCGCCCTGGCGACACGGTCGTCTTCACCCCGGGGGCCTTCGCCTGCGTTGTGGCCCGGAACATTCTCAAGAGCAAGGGCATCGACACCGAAGTCACCTTGGGCGAGATGTGTACCCTTCCGTATGCCGCGCGCATCACCGGGCCCACCGAGGTGAAGGTGTTCATCAATGCCATCCGCCTGCCTACGGCGGCGCTGCCGTCCGACCGCACGCCCCAGGTCGTGGAGGCCATGCGGCAGCTCTACCCGGTGGTGCAGCCGGCGGCCAACGTGCTCGACGTGGCTCTGCTCAACATCAATCCCTGCATCCACCCGGGCCCGAGCATCCTGAACACCGGTCGCATCGAATACGCCGACGACTTCTATCTCTATGCCGAAGGCATGACCCCGGGAACCCGGCGGGTCATGGTGGCCATCGATCAGGAGCGTCAGAGAGTGCGAGAGGCATGGGGACTGGAAGCGCCCCATTACGGCCTGGATCCAACCCCCGGGGTGTATGAGGTGTTCGAGCACTACTTCGGGTATGGTGGTATCGACCAGGCCGGGGTGAAGCTCCAGGGTCCGCTGGACATGACGGATCGCTACATCACCGAGGACGTGCCCTACGGGTTGGTCTTCTACGCCAGCATGGGGGATCTGGCCGGGGTGGACACTCCCATCTGTGACGCCATCATCAACCTCGCTGGGGTGATCAACCAGGATGACTACTGGAGCTCCCCCATGACAGCGGCGAATCTGGGCCTGGCGGGCATGGCGAAGGAGGAGATTCTGGCCATGCTTTAGCAGGCGATATACGTTGCCCAGGTCGAGCTCCGGCAAGCATGAGGCGACCGCGGCCCCTGTCGAGCCGGGTCACATGGGCCGCTCCTCTGCCGGGGCGAAGCCGCGGCGCACGGTGTTCTCGGTGACCACCCGGGGTTCCATGAACTGCAGCAGGTAGTCGGGGCCGCCGGCCTTCGAGCCGACCCCGCTCATGCGGGCGCCTCCGAAAGGCTGGCGGCCCACCATGGCGCCGGTGATCCCCCGGTTGATGTAGAGGTTGCCCACCCGGAACTCGCGATGCGCGCGCGCGATGTGCCGGGGGCGACGAGAGTAGAGACCGCCGGTCAGCGCGTAGGCCGTGCCGCCGGCGATGGTCAGGGCTTCGGTGAAATCCTTGGCCCGCATGACGGAGAGCACCGGCCCGAAGATCTCCTCTTGGGCGATGACGGCGGAGGGGGGCACGTCCACGAAGATGTGGGGGCCTATGAAGTAGCCGCCGTCCGGGGCCAGGCCGGCCAGAGCCAGGCGGGCCTCCCGTTGGCCCTGTGCGATGTAGCCGTGGATCGTGTCGAAAGCCTGCTGGTTGATCACCGGACCCATGCGGGTTCCCGGCACAGCCGGGTCGCCCACGGCGAGGCTGGAGGCGGCGCCGACCAGGCGGGCGACGAAATCGTCGTAGAGGTCCCCGATCACTATGACCCGGCTGCAGGCGGAGCACTTCTGCCCTGAGAAGCCGAAGGCCGAGGTCACCGTACCCTCCACCGCGGCATCGAGGTCGGCGTCGTCATCGATGATGATCGCGTTCTTCCCGCCCATCTCGGTGATGACGTGCTTCACGCTCCGCTGGCCGGGGTGGACGATGGCCGCTTCGCGCAGGATGTGCAGCCCGGTTCCCCGGCTGCCGGTGAAAGCGATGAGGTCGACGCTCGAATGGCGCACCAGATGATCGCCCACCTCCGCGCCCGGCCCGGGGAGGAAGGCAAGCACGCTGTCGGGGAGTCCCGCCTCGCGCAGGAGGCGCACAAACTCCCAAGCGATCATCGGCGTGGGGTTGGCGGGCTTCATGATGACGGGATTTCCCGCCACGAGCGCGGCGGAGGTCATGCCGGCGAGAATGGCGAGGGGGAAGTTCCAAGGGGCGATCACCACCGCCACGCCCCGGGGCTCGTAGAAGAGCAGATCCTCTTCCCCAGGCACGTCGTGCAGGGACCGGGGCTCGCCCAGCCGGATCATCTCGCGACCGTAGTACTCCAGGAAGTCGACGGCCTCGGTGACGTCGGCGTCGGCCTCGGGCCAGGTCTTGCCCGCCTCGAGGATCTCCCAGGCGGAGAGACGGAAACGCTCCCGGCGCATGAGATCGGCCGCCTTGAACAGCACGGCCGCGCGTTTCGCGGGCGGCGTGTCTCTCCAGAGGGGGAAAGCGGCTACGGCGGCGGCCAAGGCGCAGTCCGCCTCGGGGAGGCCGGCGCAGGCCACCGTGCCTACCACCTCTTGGGGGCGGGCGGGGTTCACCGAGACGATCACCCGGTCGGTTTCCACTTCCCGGCCGGCGATGAGCAGCGGCCGGTGGGCGCCGAGCGCGGCCCGTACGGTCCCCAGGGCCTGTTCCATGTCCCGGCGGTTCACCTCACGGGAGAAGTCGGCGTGGGGAGTGTTGACAAAAGGACCCGGGTCGGCCGGGTCGGTGGGGTGCACCTCGAGGCGGACCGGAGTGGGCGCGCCCAGGTCGGGGGTGGCCAGCGGTGCGGCCAGGAGCTCGGCCCGGGCGGCTCCCTCCACGAAGGTTCGCCGGAGGAAGGATTCGTTCGCCGTGTTCTCGAGCAGACGGCGGACCAGATAGGCCATGCCCGGTACCACCTCCCCCACGGGCACGTACTCGCGCAGGCGGACGCCCAGGCCTACCACGGCCTTTTTCAGTGGTTCGGCCATCCCGTGGAGCATCTGGATCTCGAGGGTCGAGTCGTGCAGGCCGGCTACCCGCACCGCGGCCAGGCCGTGGGCGATGCTGCGCACGTTGTGGGTGCCGAGGGCGGGGCGCACGTCCTGCCA
>JAMDDA010000147.1 GCA_023488925.1 Actinomycetota bacterium | reverse complement strand
TCCGGTCTTCGGTGCTCCCGCGGAAGCTCACCCCGGCGGCCGCCACCACGTTCTCCTCGATCATGGTGGAGCCCAGGTCGTTCGCCCCGAAGTGCAGAGCCACCTGGCCCACCTTGAGCCCTTGGGTGACCCACGAGGCCTGGATGTTCCGCACGTTGTCCAGGTAGAGGCGCGAAACGGCCAAGGTGACCAGGTAGTCCACGGCCGTCGTGGGGAGTACGGTGCCTTCGAGGGCCGTATTGCCCTCCTGGAACGTCCAGGGGATGAAGGCGCGAAAGCCGCCGGTCTCGTCCTGCAGGTCGCGGATGCGGCGCAGGTGCTCCACCCGCTCCTCCAAAGTCTCGACGCTCCCGAACATCATCGTGGCAGTGGTGGCCATGCCCAAGAGGTGAGCCTGCCGCATGACCTCGAGCCAGGGCTCGGTACGGGCCTTCTTGGGGGCGACGTGGCGCCGCACCCGGTCGACCAGGATCTCGGCGCCGCCCCCGGGCAGGGAGTCGAGGCCGGCGGCGTGCAAACGAGCCAGCGTCTCGCGCACGGAGAGGCCGCTCACTTGGGCGATGTGCAACACCTCCGGCGGCGACAGGGAGTGGATGGTGATATCGAAACGCTCTTTGATGGAGCGGAAGAGGTCCTCGTAGTAGGTGATGTCGAGATCGGGGTGGTGCCCGCCCTGCATGAGGATGGCCGTGCCCCCCAGAGCCAGCGTCTCCTGGATCTTGGCAAAGATCTCCTCTTTGGTGAGGAGGTAGCCTTCCGGCGAGCCCGGCGGCCGGTAGAAAGCGCAGAAATCGCAGCCCGTAAGGCAGATGTTCGAGTAGTTGATGTTGCGGTCGATGATGAAGGTGGCGAGATCACCGGGCACGAGCCGGCGGCGGCGCTCGGCGGCCAACGCCCCGAGAGCGAGCAGATCGCGCGAGCGGAGCAGAGCCGCGGCCTCCGCGTCGGTCAGACGACCGCCGGACCGCACTTTCTCCTCGACTACTCGGAAAAGCCCAGCGTTGATGGAACCGGCCATGGAATGGCAGTCTACCACCGGGTGGACTCGGCCAGGAGGGTGGCGGGGGCGCTTCCCGCCCGCGCGGCCCCAAGCCTGCCGGGCCGTCGACCCGGATGGCATCCGCGGGCGCTTCCCGCCCGCGCGGCCCGAAGGACAACTGCTCACCGTCCCGGCTTCTCGACCCACGGGCGCAGACCCACGGCCACGCGCACCACGTCTTCCGCGGACATCCGCTCGCCCACCACGGCCACCGGAACCCGCCCAGCGGGCACGGTCTCCACCACGACCAGAGGATCATCCCGGGTCACCCGCAGAGCACGGCCGTCGAGCATCGCGTCGACTCCAACCCAGGGGCCGGTACTCAACTCCTGATCGGGCCCGACGACCACGGTGAGGCGGGCATTCCCATCCGTATAGGTGAGCGCGTATCCCGTGCCCCACGTGTGTGGGTTCGGCAGAGGACGTCCCGAGCCCGTTCCCCGGAAGGGAGCGGCCAAGCGGAAGCCGGTGGGAAGAAAGGAAGGGAAGAGCAAGGGCACGCCCGGCTCGACACCCCGAGAGACCAGAGTGACGATATCGGCGGGCTCGGTTTCCAAGGGCGTCAGCAGCCGCTCGGGCGTGGTGAGATGGGCCGTGCGGAAGGCCTGCTCCATGAGAGCCAAGGTGGGCGCCGTGGAAGCGGCGGCTTCCCGCCGGGAACCCGCGCAGCCCACAAGGACGGCGACTCCAAGCACGGCCAGGGCCACCAAATGTCTCACGGGCGTGCGCCGGAGCCACGACTTGCGAAAGCAGGCCTGCCTCCCTAGAGTGATCTTCGCCGCGGCCGCCCGCCCGCCAACGACCTGTCCCTGGAGGCCTGCCGGGAAGGAGAACTTGTGACTTTCGACCTGCTGACCGCAGCCCGAGAGCTCATCGCGATCGATAGCCGTTCGCAGCGCAGCACGCGTCCCGTGATGGAGCTCCTGGCGCCCCTCTGCCAGGCCGCCGGACTGCACGTCGCCCTTCAAGAAGAGACGCATGAAGGGATACCACAATACAACATCGTCGCCTCCCGCGGTCCTCTCCGCGAAGACTCGCTGGTTCTCGCCACCCATGTGGACACCGTACCACCCGGGGAACACGCGCTCTGGACCAAGACCGGCGGGGACCCCTTCGCGCTCACGGTGCACGGCAAGTACGTGTACGGCCTGGGTGTAGCCGACGTGAAGCTCGACTTCCTGTGCAAGCTCGCGGCGTTGCACCGGCTGCGGGACACCCCCCTCGAGCGGGGCGTGGCCCTCGCGGGCACCTACGGGGAAGAGACCGGCCGCTTCGGGGCGCACCTGCTGGTCGACACGTTGCGTCCTCTGCCCCGAACCATCCTGGTCGGGGAACCCTCCGAGCTCCGCCCTGTAGGCGGCCACAAGGGGTACGTGGAGTTCCGCACCACCGCCTCCACCCCGCGACCTGAGCCTGCGCCCGACCTGCCGTGCTGGCGGATCACCTTCTCCGGTATCTCGGCGCACTCCTCCCAGACGCACCGAGGGTCCTCCGCCAACGACGCCTGCCTGGATGCCATCACCGGGCTCCTCGGCACACGGACCGCCGTGCTGGCCGTGACCGGCGGAGACGCGGCCAACAAGGTGGCGGCCGAGTGCCGGGCCCTGGTCGCGGCCGCCGCCAAGCCGGCGGTGGCCGGCGCAATCGTGCAACCCGAGTCGACGACCGGCCGGCAATACTGGTCGCCCGCCCTCGTGCGACTCCTGCTCGAACTCCACCGGGCCACCGCGAGACTGCGGCGTGAGCTGTCCAGGACACAGATGCAGAGCTACGATCCACCCTATTCCACCGTCAACAACGGGATCGTCCGGCTCACGGCCGACGCTCTCCACTACGTGGTCGACGCCCGGCGCCTCCCCGACGAAGTCTCCGCCCAGGCGCTCGACGACTATGCGGTCGCCCTCCAGCGCCTCGCCGGCGTCCATCCCGATCTCTCGGTCACGACGGAGCGCGCCCTGGACGCCCCCCCGCACGCGCCCCGGCCCGGGTCGCCACTGCTGCAGGTCGTGGACGCCGTACTCCAAAGCCGAGGCCGCAACCCGGACCGGGAGTTCAAGAGCGGCACCACGGAAGCCCCGGTCTACCAAAGGGCGGGCATGGATGTCCTGGTGCTCGGGCCCGGCGCGGCCGCCGGCAACATCCACCGGCCCAACGAACGCATGCCTCTGTCCGAGTTGCTCGAGGCGATCGAGATCTACACCGACGTCATCCTCCGTTTCTGTGCGTGAGCCTCCGTCCAACCCGGAGGGCGTCACCCGCCTCCGACCGGCGACACGAAGGCCAGCTCGTCACCATCGGTAAGCGGGTGGGCGTCGTCGATAGGGTTGCCGTTCAGGAAAACGATCCGTGGAGTCTCCGGCGGTATCCCCAGGCGTTCCCGCACTTCGCGCAGCGTCACCGGAGAGTGGTCGAAGTCGAGCGGAACGGTCGAACCCCGCCCGCCGGGCGGCAGGAACGACCTGTGGGTCCCGAGCAGCTTCACCACAACCCGCACGGGACCCCCTTCACGCCCCCGCCGGGGTCACGCCGACCCGGTTCGTTGTTCTCGATCCCCGCGGGCACTCCCATGATCACGGCTCGTCCTCCCCGCTACGCGCGCTTGGCCCCGGTCGCTTCCTCGGCGAACTTCTTCAGATACTCGGAGTAGCGCTCGCCGATCGCCCGTTTCTTGGCCAGAACGGCCTGAGAGAAACGCACGTAGTCGATGGCCTTCGGCTGGCAGTAGCGCACGCACTTGGGATCGCCCTCGCACAGGTCACACTTCTTCACCTTGTGGTCGTAGTCGTCCCACACAATGGCGCCGAACGGGCACCCAGCCATGCACATGCGGCATCCCAGGCATTTGTCGTAGTCGATCATCATGGCGCCGGTCGCCTGGTCCCTGTACGGAGCGCCGACCGGACAGACCTCGAGACACATGGGCCGCTCGCACTGCTGGCAGACGGTGGGTAGATCGATCCCCTCCGACTCCCATTTCAGGACCTGGATACGCGACACCGCGGACCGGCACATGTCCTCGTGGTAGAGGGAGCAGGCTGTCTCGCACGTGCGGCATCCCACGCACTTCTCGAAATCCACGAACAGAATCTTCTTCATGGGCTCAGGCCCCTTCCTCCTCGGCGGTCGCGCGACGCGTGGGCGGGTACTCGGGATGGGCGAAGATGTAAACCATGCTGAGGTCCTCGCCGGAATCGTTGACCACGCCGTGAGGCACGCCTGCGGGGATGAGCACTCCCTGCCCGGCCCGATACGGCACCAGATCCCGGCCCACAGCCAACTTACCGTGGCCCGCCACGATGTAGACGATCTCCTCGACCTCGTGCACCATCTGGTCCGTCGCCGTCCCCGGCTTCCAGGTCGAGAAACCCATGCAGGTGTGCGCGGCGCCCGCAACCGGCCCCGACACCAGTTCGCAGACGCAGCTGCCGTCGGGAAACTCTGTCTTCCTGCCTGTTTCCAGGCCAATTACCTTCACCCGCTCCTTCACTCCAACCTCCTGCCCGAGCTCCTCCAATGGTCCGGACGCGCTCAAACGATCAGGACCCCGTCCTCGATGATGACGCGGCCGTCGACCTCGACCGTCACGGCGCGCACAGACCCGTCGAGGTGCAACCTGCTGCAGCTTTTACCGCCGGGGTAGCAGTGGGAATTGTCTCCCAGGGCGAAGTGCACGGTTCCCAGCATGCCCTTCTCGGACGGCGAGCCCAGGACCTCCTTATGGCTGGTACCGATGGCGAACTCGGCCACGACGGTGGCGTTTTCATCGGACTCTTCCACCACGGAACGCAGCCTCTCGGCCTCCTCGCCGCCGGTGATGCTCACCGCCCGGCCGTCCCGGATCTCCCAACTGATGGGGTTCTTGAGCGAGCCGTAGACGCCGACTCCCAGCATGATGCCGTCGACGACGATGATTCCGTCGGTGCGGTCCTCCGTGGCGGCGTAGGCGACCTCACCCCACAGGGGCACGGGTCCCATCATCTCGCCGGCGCCCTTGATGGGCACGACCTTCAGAGGCGGGCGATCTTTCAGATACACTCTTACGTCGGTGCCGGCCGGGCTGGTCACACGCACCCACTCGCAGCCCTCCATGGCCGCCATGATCCGCTCGGCCCGGCCGACGATCTGGTCGATGTCCTCTACGGTGAGGTCCCAGGTGGCCATGCCCTCCTCGACCGATCCAATCTTGGCGCCCAAGGCTACGCTCTCGGCTACCGGGTTCACATGGGCGAAGCGGTTGGCCCACTCGAGGTTGGTGGTGATGATGATGACGTCGGAAGCCTTCATGGCGGCGGCCAGGGTCTGGGACGGTTCCATAGGAACGGCCATGGAGGCGAGAGCCGAGCTGACGTGATGGGAGACGTCGGCCACCACCGGGTACGCCCCCAGCGAGTAGGCCACGCCGGCCATGGCCTGCGCCTCCCGTTGATGGTCCTCGTCTGCGATGCTCAGGGCGCTGTCGCCCTCCTTCACCGCGAAGCAACGCTCCACCACCAGGCGGGCGCCCTTGATCAGTGTGGCGTACGGTTTCATGCAACCCCTCCTCGGATCGTTCGATCGATGACCACTGCAGCGTGGGATACGGGCCGCCCGGTTGCATGCTGGAGCTGAAGCTTGCAGGCGCCGCAGTTGGTGACGACGCCGTCGTACCCATCCTCTTGTGTACGCGCGAAGAGATCCGCCCCGACATCCATGGCCTTGTCGTGCTGGCGGGCCTTGAGGCCGAAGGAGCCCGCCATGCCGCAGCATCCCCGGTCCGCCTCGATCACCTCCACCCCCAGATCCGCGAGATATCCCAGCACCGCCCGGCCCGGATCGACCCCGGGGTAGTGGCAG
>JAMDDA010000188.1 GCA_023488925.1 Actinomycetota bacterium | reverse complement strand
GCAAGGGAGCAGGGGGACCCAAAGCGGCGAGGTACTTCATGCGCGGGATCAAGGGTCACCTGGGCGGGGAGACCCGACCGGCTCGACGAACGGGGCCAAGGCGCAGTCCGGCCTTGTGGCTCCGTGGGTGGAGGGGCCTACCGCGGCGGCCCCTCCAGCATGGAGCTATCCCCCGTATCGCCGACCTTGGTCACCACCGGGCCGGCTGTTGTGTCGGGGTCGGGGATGTGAGGGTCAGCTGCCCTTGACGGTGACCCGGCCGGAATCCAGAACACCGGTCGCCACCGTATCCCATGGGGCGCCCGGCATGTTGTCGTACACTACCGGGCCTGCTCCGGGAGCCCGAAGGTAGAAGCGCACCCTCCCTTTGCCGGCTGCACCGGGCGCGCGGGCGTCCACTCCCATGAGCAGAAACTCATAACCGGGCACACCATTCAGGTTCCCCCGCCCGTGGATCCATGCCCCGGTACTGTTGGCTATGAGCCAATCCAGGCTGGTGGCCGTAAAACTCAAGCGGGCCGCAGGCAACCCGAAGGAGACAAAGCCGGCGGGGGCGGTAGCTCCGCGGGGGTACCGAGACGAGAAGCCCAACGTTGCCCTTCCTGTGAGCGAGGGGTCGGCGGTCACGGCACCTGCGGGCGAGGTGAGCGCGCCTTTGCCCAGGGCGGCTCCGGCGGGATCGTAGGCCAGGAGGTAGGTGTAATTCGCGGAATCTGCCGCTTCTTTGGAGTCGGTCACGGTCAGGCCCAGGGTGTAGAGGCCGGCTCGCGTGTAGCTGTGAGAGCCGTCGACCGTGCCGGATCCACCCAGCTCGCCGACCAGGCCGGAGCTCGACGTGCCGTCGCCCCACGCCCACTCGGCGGTGTGTACGTCGGTCGTATTGGCATCGGTGAATTCGGCCGACACGTCTACGGCGGCACCGATAGGGAATGGAGACGCTGGGGCCGTCAAGGAAGTGATCTCGGGCGGCTGGTTGAGAATCTCGTTGAGTTTGTCGAGGTCGGCTGCATTGAGGATGTATGCATACTGGAAGCTCACGGAGTCGCCTGGGGCCAAGGTGCCGAATCGATACGCTAGAGCGATGGCTCGGTCCGCCCGCAAGGGGCTGGCCTCGGAAGGAGCGATCGGGCTGTCGAGGATCGCGTCAGGGTCGCGATTTGAGAAGCCCTCCGTGGATACGACCGCCCTGGGGTCGATGGTGCCAAGGCCCAACGGAAGGCCGTATGTGATGCCTCTTGCCACGACCAGAGCCTTGTCGTTTCCCGGGCCGGGCTGGTAGGCCACGTAATTGTCGGTCGTGTAGGAGCCGCCGGCGAGATCTCTCTCCTGATCCGGGTCGACGTTGCGCATGTACTCGACCGAATCCAAAGAAACCGTTCCGGTATTGGTCAGGACCACGTCGATGATGAAGAAGAGTTCCTCCGGGCTGAAATGCACCGTCTGCTCGACCCGGAGCTTCTCCGAGCCGTTCGTGGCCTCGCCGGTCCACGTCGCGGAGGGTTGGCCGGGCACCGTGTTTTCGATGAGGCTTGTCTGAGGAACGTTCACCGGTCCCTCAAGACCGAAATTGCCGAAGGTTCGTTCGATACCGCTCGTAGTCCATTCCACAGCCCAGCCCTCTTCGGGGGCGCCGGGAAGAAAGTAGTCACCGGACTGCGCGGGAGATCCCACCAGCCACCCGTCTTTCTGCGGGTCCGACACGAAGCCCAAGGTTGTTCGGTTGATGGGGTGGAACCCTGCCGGGGCCGCCGTACTCGTCCCGAACGACCCGCTTGAATGGATGCCCACCTCCAGGTAGTCGCCCTGGAGGAAGACTTCACCTCCCGACGTGACCGCCCCCGCGGGTGCCGCCGGCATGAACAGATACAGGAGCGCCCAAACGATGACTACAACCGCTTGAATTGTTCGCGCTGGACCGACCATCATCTCCCCTCTCTCCCGGGCAAGTTGCTTGTGAAGAATAGTATGGTAAACGTGCTTGCCTTTCAAGAAATTCCAGGAAGCCGGGCTTTCCCGCACGACCACGTGGTAGACTGGCGCGCGTTGGCATGTGCTGCTCGGCACACCCGACTCGCGCAGGAGGTTGCCCCATGGGAGTTTCCCGGAACCTCGCCGTCCGGACCCTCTCTCTTGCCGTGCTGCTGCTACTCGGGCTCCTGGGGGGGCAGGCGGCGGCGGCTGATCGCTGGAGCGACATCACCGACCAGCAGTGGGTCGGCGATTATGGTGTCACCGCGGGGGAAGTCGAGACCGTGGCCGATGGTTACCCCGACGGGTCCTTCCGGCCGTACCAGGCGGTGACCCGCGGCCAGTTCGCCAAGATGGCGGTGAACGGCTTGGGCTTGGATCCGGTCGAGCCGGACACGCCCACCTTCAAGGACGTGCCCCGCAGCCACCTCTTCTATCAATTCATCGAGGGAGCCTACGCCGCGGGCATCGTGGGCGGGTATGACGGGGGGCTGTACAAGCCCGACAACCTCATCACCCGGCAACAGACCAACAGCATCCTGGGGCGCTACCTTTCCTCCGTGGAGCTCGAGGTCACCGGGGTGATCCGCGGGGTCAACGGCATCGGCTACCCGTCGCTGCAGGCCTGGTACGACGCGCAGGGCTGGTTCTATCTGCCCGCCTTCCTGGACCAGGCCCAGGTGCTGGCCGCCCACCGCCCCGGGACGGCCTACCTGATCTACCGGGACGTGGTCAAGGGCTCCGGTGGTGACCGGCTGAACCCGAACGCCCCGCTGACGCGGGCGCAGGCGGCGGTCATGGTGCTCCGGGTGCTCGCTGCTGCCGGCACGATCACCGTCGCGCCGCCGGTGCCGACGAATCTGGCCACTCTGCCGCCCGGCCCGGCCGCCGACGGTCGCCCGTACGTGACCGGGAAGACCATCAGCGGGGGCCAGGTGGCCGTGTACGATACTTTCGCCGGTGCCACCACCCAGGTAGCCCAGGGCACGGCGGACTCCGGTGGCAACTTCTCGGTGCGGGTGCCTCTGCTGGCCGAGGGGAGATGATGAAGAACCAAGCCGGTCTGATCTCGGCGGCCTCTGCGCCCGTCCCCTACCTCTTCGACCAGACCGCGCCCACGGGCAGCATCGTCCAGCCGGTGCCCGCGGCCGCCGTGGCTTCCCGCAAGCCCGTGTTCCAGGTGTCGGCCGCGGACTCCGGGGCCGGGGTGCAGTCGGTGGCCTTCCAGTACCGGCCGGCCGGGAGCACGGCCGAGTTCACCACCATCTCCGTCGACGGTACCCCGCAGCAGGGTCTCTATGAGGCTCTGTGGACCGACATCAGTCTGCCCGACGGCGCCTACGAGTTCCGGGCCTGGGTGACTGATCGGGCCGGGAACCAGACCCTCCTCGGGCCCACGGAGGTGATCGTGGATCTGCAGGTGCCCACGGTGGAGCTGCAGTTTCCGAGCGCCGAGGGCATCGCTTACACCGAGTCCCCCACGCCGCCCTTCATCGCCGCCGCCGCCGACGCGGGCGCCGGGCCGGGCGTGGCTCCGAGCGGGGTGGCCCAGGTGGACTTCCGCTTCCGCCTGAAGAGCGGGCTCCCGGCTCCGCCCTGGACGGCAGCCGACTTCACCCTGCTCTGGAGCGACGATTCCCCCGCCTACGGGGCGAATTGGGGCACGACCCAGCTGGCCGATGGAGACTATGTCTTTGCCGTGCAGGCGGTGGACCGCGCCGGCAATCCCAGCGCCCTGGCCACCCAGGAGGTGATCGTCGACCGGGCGCCGCCCGAGGTGCGCAGCTTCGGCCCGGCGGCAAGGGCCCGGCTGCCCGATAACACGCCCTACCAGTTGACCTGGGAGATCTTCGACGTCTCCGCGGTAGAGACCGTGAAGCTCGAGTACTCGGCCGACGGCGGCGCCACCTGGCAACTGCTCGCGGCCGCGGTCCCGAACACCGGGAGCTTTGCGTGGAGTGTGCCGGACGTGGTGGACGCCGACAATCCGAACTTCAAGGTACGCCTGACGGCCACGGATGCCGCCGGGCCGGCGGTGGGCGACGTCGCCGGTCACACCACCGAGGTGGTCTCCCCGGCCTTCACCGTCGCCGAGGCCCCGGCGCCCGCCACCGGTCTGGCGGCCGGCGACCCCGACCAGACCAGCACGCCCCCCTCTCTCGACGGCCGCGACTTCCGGCTGGAGTGGACGCCTTCCCCCTCCACCGACGTGGCCGTCCAGCACATCTATATCCTGCCGGTGGGCACGCCCCTCGATCTGGATCCAGGGAGCTCCCAGACACCCGTGGCGGACCCGGGGGCGGCCGACAGCAGCTGGACGGGTTCCGAGACTTTGACCAAAGACAGCCTGGGTACGGACTTCGCCCTCGATACCGCCTACGACCTGTACGTGGTGACCAAGGATTCCGTGGGTGCGCAGACGCCGTCCGCGCCCGCTCGGTGGCCGGCCGGCACCCCGCCGGCGGCGCCGACCGGCGTCTCGGCCGCCGATCCCGACACCACCTCGGACGTGGACGGCCGGGACTTCCAGGCCGCCTGGACGCCGTCGGTCGGCTCGGCCGTGGTGCAGCAGCGTATCTACCTCCTGCCGGCCGCCGTTCCGCTCGTGCTCACGGGAGGATCTGCCCATGTGCCGGTGGATACCCTGACCGGAAACTCCGACGCCGCCTGGACCGGTCCGGCCACGCTCACGGTGGACAGCGCGGGCAACGCGTTGGCTCCGGGCGACTACCACATCTACGTGGTCGCCGTGGACGACGACGGCCGGATGTCTGCCTCGGCGCCGGCGGCGCTCACGGTTGCGGATCCGTAAAGCCCGACCGGCGCCCTGCCGATAACGACTCTGGAGCATGAACGAGCGAGGTGTGGGCCATGCGCAGGGTCAGACGAGGCGGAGCGGCGCGGCGGTACCAGAGACCCGGCCGGGTGGCGGTAGCGGCGGTGGAGCGGCCGCGACTGAACGGGGCGCTCGCTCTGGTTGCGCTCTTGTGCGTGACCCTGGTGGCCTCTCTGGCGCTGTTGGCCCTCGCGGCCGGCGCGCAGGCCGCCACGAGCTACGACCCCGAGGAGCTGGCCTTTTTCCAGCTGCTCAACCAGCACCGGGCGGTCAACGGGCGGACCCCGCTGTTGCTCTCCGATCAGCTGTCCTTGACGGCCGAGCGCCACGCCCATGACATGGGCACGTACGGCTTCTTCAGCCACAACAGCCTGCAGTCGGACTACTACCCGGCGGGCTTCGAGTTCTGGGAGCGCCTGCAGGCCGACGGGTATGCGGGCGCCTCGACCTCGGGGGAGAACCTCGCGGCGGGGGTGAGCGGCGGGGCCCAGGTGTTTGCCCTCTGGAAGGATTCGGCCGGTCACAACGCCAACATGCTCGACCCGACGGTGGGGGGCGCGCGCGTGGTGTTCCGGGAAGTGGGGATCGCACGCGTGTATGTTCCGGGCTCCCCCTACGGCTGGTACTGGGCGACCGAGTTCGGGGGTAGCCTGGACCCGACCGCCCATGACCCCTTCGCCGCGGGCGTGACTGGCGGGCCCTTCGCGGACGTCTCCCCCGACTATCCCTACGGCGAGGCGGTCCGCTCGCTCGCGGAGGCGGGCATCATCAACGGTTATGACGACGGGACGTTTCGTCCCCAGGCGTCCGTCTGGCGGCAGCATTTCGCCAAGATGATCGCGCTCACGCTCGACCTGCCGGTGAGCGAGAACGATGTGGCCACCTTCCGGGATGTCGACCCCTCCGGCCCGGAGACCCTGTATCCGGACAACTACATCGCGGCGGTCGCGGCTCGGGGTATCGCCGTAGGCACGGGCAACGGGTACTTCTCTCCCACGGCCCCCGTCACACGGGCGCAGGTGGTGACCATGGTGGTGCGCGCAGTGCAAAACCTGCGGCCGGGGACTCTGGTCACCCCG
>JAMDDA010000011.1:962-5961 GCA_023488925.1 Actinomycetota bacterium | reverse complement strand
CCTCCGACGATCTCGAGCGTTCCGCTCGGGTGCAGGAGGAGGCCCGTGCGTATCTGGCCGCCTTCGCCTTCCCCACCGAATACCGGGTACGGGCCGGCGAGCCCGTTCTCGCCGTGCTGCAGGACCTCGAAGAGGAACCGGTGGACTTGGTCGTCATGGGTACTCGCGGCCACGGTCTGTTGCGCCGCCTGGTTCTGGGGAGCACGGCCGAGCAGCTCATGCGCACCATCCGCACGCCGGTGCTGCTGGCGCCTTGATGTCTCGATGAGGGTCTTGGGTCGATGAGGGTCTTGGGTATGCCGGCTGCGAACGCAGGGCCCGACATGTCGGGGCGGGGGAGGAGCGGGGGGGTGCGGTCTCCCGGCCCGGTGATCAAGGTTTGCGGCCTCACCCGCAAACGGGATGTGCTGCTGGCGGCGGATCTCGGCGCTTGGGCGGTGGGCTTCATCTTCGCCCGCAGCCCCCGGCGGGTGAGTCCTGGGCGCGCCCGAGAGCTCGCACGGGCGCTCCGGGCTGCGCGCACCAGAGGAACCGGGCCGCTCGTGGTGGGGGTCTTCGCCGACCAGCCTCCCGAGGAGGTGGCGCGCGTGGTCTCAGAAGTGGGCCTCGACGCGGTGCAGCTCCACGGTGAGGAGTCGCCCTACCAGGTGGGCCGCATCTGTTCGGCCGCGGGCGCGGCTCTCGTCATCAAGGTGATTTCGGTGGAGCACGGCACCGCGGCTGCCGCCGGCATCACGGCCCGCGTGCGTGCGGTGGCGTCCACCGTAGACGCCGTGCTCCTCGACAGCAAGGTCCGGGATCGCATCGGGGGAACGGGTGTCAGCTTCAAGTGGGAGCTTGCCCGTCCGGTCGCCGGACTCCTGCCCGTGCTGGTGGCGGGCGGCATCGGCCCGGGGAACGCGGCCACCGCCTTGGCGACCTCCGGCGCGTGGGGGATCGACGTGAACAGCGGGGTGGAGGCGGCCCCCGGCATCAAGGACGAAGGCCTCCTGCGGGGCCTCTTCGCCGCCGTGAACCAGTATCGACGAGAGAAAGGGATTTCGTGACTTTGCAGCAGCGGTTCGGTCGCTACGGCGGCCGGTATGTACCGGAGACACTCGTGCCGGCCCTGGAGGAGCTCGAGGCGGCCTACGAACGTTACCAGGACGACCCGCACTTCCAGGCCGAGCTCAGCCGGCTGCTCGCCGATTTCGCCGGGCGGCCTACGCCTCTCTATCCGGCCCGGCGGCTGTCGGAGCGGGCGGGCTGCCGGGTGTACCTGAAGCGCGAGGACCTGGCCCACACCGGTGCGCACAAGATCAACAACACCCTCGGGCAGATTCTGCTCGCGACCCGCATGGGCAAACGCCGCATCATCGCCGAAACCGGCGCGGGTCAGCACGGCGTGGCCGTGGCCACGGTGGCGGCCCTCTTCGGCCTTGAGTGCCACATCTACATGGGTGAGGAGGACATGCGCCGCCAGGAGCTCAACGTGATCAGGATGCGGCTGCTGGGCGCCGAGGTGATCCCGGTGACCTCCGGCGGCGGCACTCTGAAGGACGCCACCAATGAAGCCCTGCGCGACTGGGTGAGTACGGTGGAGAGCACGCACTACATCATCGGCTCCGTGGTGGGACCGGCGCCTTATCCCGTGATCGTGCGCGACTTCCAGACGGTGATAGGCAACGAAACCCGGCGGCAGATCCTGGAGAAGGAGGGGCGCTTGCCCGACGGCATCGTGGCCTGCGTGGGCGCCGGCAGCAACGCCATCGGCATCTTCCACCCCTTCCTGGACGACGCCGCGGTCCGGCTCATCGGGGTGGAGGCGGGCGGGTACGGGCTCGACTCCGGCCGGCACGGGGCGTCTTTGGCCCGGGGTGCAGGCGGGGTGCTGCACGGCTCTTTCTCGTACGTTCTGCAGGACGAAGACGGGCAGATCCAGGAGGCCCATTCCATCAGTGCCGGCCTGGATTACCCCTCGGTGGGCCCGGAGCATGCCTATCTCCGGGATAGCGGGCGGGTGGTCTACACCACCGCCACCGACGACGAGGCCCTCGCGGCGTTTGCTTCCCTGGCGCGCCTCGAGGGGATCATCCCGGCTCTGGAGAGCGCCCACGCGGTGGCCCACATGCTCGGGGGACCGCGGGTGCACGGGTTCGGGGAGGACGACGTGGTAGTGGTGAACCTCTCCGGTCGGGGCGACAAGGACGTCTACACGGCGGCCCGGGCCCTGGGGGTGGGGCTGTGAACCCCATGCCCGCTGCTCCCGGACAGGAAGGCGGCCCCGGCTCCGTCCTCACGGCGCTCTTCCGGGAGGCGGGGCGGCCCTTGCTCATGCCCTACGCCACCGGTGGTTTCCCCGATCCGGCCGGGTGCCGCCGCATCATCGACACCTACCTGGCGGCGGGGGCCGACATCGTCGAGCTCGGCATCCCGTTCTCCGATCCGGTGGCCGACGGTCCGGTGATCCAGGCTTCGTCGACCCGGGCCCTCCAGCAGGGGGTGCGTCCGGCCACCGTGCTCGAGCTGGCCGCACAGGCCGCGGCCGCCGGGGGACGGATCGTCCTGCTCTCCTACCTCAACACCATCCTGGCGTTGACGCCGGAACGCTTCTTCGCGCAGTGCGCCGCGTCCCGGGTACTCGGCGTGGTGATCCCCGACCTACCCGTGGAGGAGGCGGCCGAGCTGCAGGCGACGGCCCGAGAATGGGGGGTGGACGTGGTGCTGCTGGCTGCGCCCACCAGCCCCGACGGGCGCCTGGAGCGTATCGCCCGGGCCGCCTCCGGATTTCTCTATTGCGTCTCGGTGACCGGCGTCACCGGCATGCGCGACCGGCTCCGCGCCGACCTGCCGGCGTTTCTGGGCCGGCTCCGGCGCTGCACCGACCTGCCTCTGGCCGTGGGTTTTGGCATCTCCACCCCGGCTCAGGCCGCCGAGGTGGCTCGGGTGGCCGACGGCGTGATCATAGGCAGCCGGCTGGTGCGCCTGGTGCAGGAGGCAGGAGATCTCACCGGCGGTCTGGAACGGGATGCCGATATTGCCCGCTACCTCGGGGAGGTGCGCGCTGCCATGGCGGCCGCGGCTACTCGATGATGCCTTCGGCCTCCAGGCGGTGCTTCAGGGCCTGCGGGCGGACACCGTAGAGCGTCGAGAGGAAGGCCAGGTCGTCCTTGCGGATCGTCAGGACCTTGCGCGATGGATCGTTCCTGAGGTTGCGCAGGAACTCGAGGTAGTTCTCGAGGGGCCTGCGTTCGGCCTCGGTGAGCTTGTCCAGGTGCTCGATGTTGATCCGCAGGGGGCGGTTCTTCTCCAGGCTGATGTGGAATTCGCCATCGTCATCGACGTCCAGGATCGCCGTGGGGCTGAGGCCGTAAATCTCGGCCAGCTCCAGGAGCCGCTCGAGGCTGAGGCTGCGCTTGCCGCGCTCGTACGCGCTCAGGGTGGAGACCACGAACGACCCTCCCGAGCGGTCGCACACCTCCTGCAGGCTCAGGCCCCTCTCCTGGCGGAGCCGGCGGAGCTTCTCGCCCACCAGCTCGACGTAGCGTCGGCCCTTGCCCTCTTCACTGTATCCGACATCCCTCATGCGCAACAAAATACCAGTATCCTGAGAGGAAATCTAGCCGTATCGGTGAAAGGTCAAAGTCCGCTCTTTGCTACGTGAGGGGATCGGGGTTGAGTCCTTTGCGATTGTATCGGTCGCCTCCCGAAAACCCTATCCGCTGGAGTTTCGGTGCCGACGGCCCCGACCGCCTCTGTCGGCGCTGCCCGGGGGGCGGGAACCAACGACCTATCCGAAGAACGTTCGTGCGAGCTCGTAGAGCCCGCGTGGGACGAGCTTGTACTCTTTGACCGCCTCGGCCAGCGGAATGGCCTCCACGGCATCGCCCCGCAGCGCGGCCATCATGCCCCATTGACCGTTCTGCACCATCTCCGCGCCCTTGATGCCGAAGCGGGTGGCCAGGACCCGGTCGCGGGCGGTGGGTGTGCCGCCGCGCTGCACGTGACCGAGAATGGTTACCCGCGTCTCGTAGCCCGTGATGCGCTCGATCTCCTTCGCCAGCACCGAGCCCACACCGCCCAACCGGATATGGCCGAAGTCGTCGGTTTCGGCAGACTGGGTCACGGTCTGCTCGACCCCCGAGCGCCAAATCAGGTTGGCTCCCTCGCTGACCACGATGATCGAGAACCGCTTCCCCCGGGCGGCTCGTTTCTGCACCAGGTCGCAGATGTCTTCCACCGTGAGCGGATACTCGGGGATCAGGATGGCATCGGCCCCACCGGCCAGGCCGGCCATCACGGCGATCCAACCGGCGTGGCGGCCCATTACCTCCACCACCATCACCCGGTTGTGGGATTCGGCCGTGGTATGGAGCCGGTCGATCGCCTCGGTGGCGACGTGCACGGCGGTGTCGAAGCCGAAAGTGTAGTCGGTCCCCGAGAGATCGTTGTCGATGGTCTTGGGGATGCCCACGACCTTCACTCCGTGCTCGTCATACAAGCGGAGGGCTACCCCCAGTGTGTCCTCGCCGCCGATGGCCACCACCGCATCGATACCGAGGGCACCGATATTGCGGAGAATGCGCTCGGCGCCGTCCGGCTCCTTGAAGGGGTTTGTGCGGCTCGTGCCGAGGATCGTGCCGCCCAGGGGCAGGATGCCGCTTACTCGCTCGAGGTTGAGGGGAACGAGGTCTCCTTCCATGAGACCCCGCCACCCGTAGCGGACACCGACCACGTCGCAGCCGTAGCCGGAGACGCAGGCACGGGTGACCGCGCGGATGACGGCATTGAGTCCCGGGCAGTCACCGCCCCCGGTAAGAACAGCCACGCGCATCTCAACGCACCTGCGTCATGGTGAGGGTGGCGGTCATGTCGATCGTGAAGGGGCCGCGCTGGTCCGGCGGGACCATGTTCGCCGGCGCCTCCGTGATCTCGAGGACCATGTTCACCTTCAAGTCGCCGGTGAGGGACTCGGGGACCCCATTCTCCGTGGCCACCTTGGTTGTACCCTTGAATCTCT
>JAMDDA010000011.1:0-952 GCA_023488925.1 Actinomycetota bacterium | reverse complement strand
CTGGGGGCATCGTCTTGTTCAGGCCGAGCTCGGCCAGCATGGCGGCCAGATCCAGGGTCAGATCCAAGGGTACATTCTGGCTGAAGTCCACGGTGGCCAGCTCGCGCCCCTCCAGTTTTTCCACAGAGACGAGCCTGGCCTTGGTGGTTGCCGTGACCTGCTGGCCGGTCCCGGGCACCACGAAGCTGGACTCGGCGCTCCATTCGTCCCCCGGCTTGGCCAGGCCTGCCGCAGGGAAGACTATATTGGTCTGACTGGAGAACTGGGAGGGATCGAACGGCAGGCCCTCGGCTCCGCTCAACCCGGGCGGCATCATGCCCTGCAGGCCCTCCACGGAGAGCACCTTGCCGGTCTTGTCCATTTTCACGGTGACCTCGGGAAGAGCGGGGAGCTTGTCGCCCACCGGCCGGCCTTCCTGGGTCATCTCCAGGTTCTCGTAGCGGTAGGTGACGGTCGCAACCCCGCCGGTCACATCGTTCACCTGCCAGGATGCGCGCATCTTCATGCCCAGGTCTTTCATCGCCTGGGTCTGTTCCGCCGGAATGCCCGGGCCTCGTATCCTGCCGTTCAGGGTTATCGCCAGGTCGAAAGCGTAGGCGTCACCGGCCTTGAACTCGTACTTCAGAGGCACTTGTCCGTTGTTCTCGCAACCGGCCAGGACCACGGCGAGGAGCAGGATCAGTGTGAAGACCCCGGTGGTCGGGAGCGTGCGCGCGAGACGGGCCATCGGTGGACCTCCTGTTCGGATCGCGAGGCGGTGGTCCTTCTGTCGGTTCTCTCTCCAATACCCATTAGAGCCCGCCGGCGCCGCATCTGCAACCCCTGGTGCCGATGCTGCCCCTTTTTTCGTGCTCGGGTCGGGGGGTGCGGAGGGAGTGCCGAAGGCGGGGGTCGAACCCGCACGAGGTGTGAGCCTCACTGGAGTTTGAGTCCAGCGCGTCTGCCAGTTCCG
>JAMDDA010000117.1 GCA_023488925.1 Actinomycetota bacterium | reverse complement strand
GTTTCTCCTCGTTCCCTCGCCGGAACCGCGAATACCTTCCCTTCGGACCCATTCTCGTTCGCCACGTTCTACCTCCGCCGGTGCTGGTTGGTTGTTTCCCTGTCTCGGTTGGTGGTGTGCGGGTGGTCAGTAGCGCCATTACGTTCATGGCGTGCAGAGCTGGAGTCACCATACAAGGGTGGCGTGCGCAAGGCAACGGCGCGGCGCGGCTTTCCGTGAGCGGCGGAAAGCGCGGGGTAACCGGCAAGGGAACGAGGAGAAACGGTCACCCCTCCTCCCTGGGGCGCATGCGCTGCTGCTTGAGAGCGGCGCGCCGGCGCTTGGTTTCCAGTCGGCGCGCCAGAGCCGCCTGGCTGGGGCGGGTAGGGTGTCGGGGTTTCCGCTCGACCAAGGCTTGGGACAGCAAGGCGGCCAGCCGCTGCAGGGCCTCGTCCCGGTTGCGTCGCTGCGACCGGTGACTCTGTGCCACCACCCGCAGCACGCCCTCCCTGCTCAAACGCCCGCCCAGCCGGCGGAGCAGGACCGCCCGGGCCTCCTCCGGCAGTGAGGGGGAGGTAGACACGGCGAAGCAGACCTCGATGCGGGTATCGGTCTTGTTCACATGCTGACCGCCCGGTCCGCCGGCGCGAGAGGCGCGGATCTCGATCTCGTCCAGAGGAATGGAGAGATCGGGGCTGATGGCCAGGCGATCCCCGCTCTTTCGTCCCGGGAGGGATCGCCGGGGTTGCGGGCTGGTCAAGCTGGCTGCCTCCCGGTGGAATGGTCGACCGGAGGTTGCGGTCGACGCGGTTGCGTTCCGTGACATGGTGAACGTACCATCCGCTACGGGCTCCGTCGAGGGCCCCGCCTCCGGACGCGACCGAAACCACCTGGTCGTGGTCTCGGTTTGAGCCGGAAAAGCGGCGGGGCCGGGCCCGCGTTCGCGGGCCCGGCCCCCAAGCGCCCGCCGCGCGAGCGGCGGGCGCGTCATCGTCTCGTGTCTAGTTGCTCCAGCCGCCCATCATGCCGCCGCCCGAGCCGCCCATCATGCCGCCGCCCCAATTGGAGCCCTGGCCGTTCCCGGGGGTGCTGTCACCGTTGGTGCCCTTGTTCCAGTCGCCCATCATGCCGCCGCCGTTCTCCGTACACCACTGCAGCATCTCGTCGGCCTGGTCGCCGTGCATGGACTTCATCATGTCGGTCATGGTGTCGGCCCACTTCTCCGCCTGGTCGCCGGTGACACCCATGTGGTCACGCATCATGTCGAGGATGCGGTCTCGGGTGCTCTGGTCGGTGGTGCTCTGGTCGGTGGCGGCCGGGGTGGATTGAGCCGTGGGCTGTGTCCAGCTGGGGGCGGCCGTCGTGCCGCTTTGCTCAGCGGAGGCCGTACCCGGATCGAAAACCGGACCCAGGGCGCCCAGCCCGATCAGCCCTAGTGCGCCGGTGACGATGAGAGCTGCGCCCTTTGCCTGCAGTGTCTTGAACATGTCTCCTCCTTCGCCGTGTCTCTTGCGTGGCCTCTTGCTTGCTTGCTGGTGTCAGTATCGGGGACGTCTGTTGAGGGGCCGCCAAGGGTCTGCAAAATTCGTGTAAAGCGGGCGCGGCGGGCGGGAACATCATATGGCTTGACCGCACCGGGGCGGGACAGAGCCTCTGCCGGTCCGGGCGGCCGGTGGGAGGCGCCGAACGTGGTGTGGTGACGCGGGGCGGTGCGCGCCCGAGAGCAGAAGGACCAGGGCCGCGGCGAGAAGGGCGGCAAGGCGCACATCTTCGGGACCGCGGCGGTCCTCCGGCTCGTCAGGGCAGGAGAAGTATGAGACCCTACACCGCGTCTCGGGAACAGGCAGGACGCGGGGAGGGTCTGGATGCAGCTTCAGGTCTGTGGGGCGGCGCGGGAGGTCACCGGGTCGTGCTATCTCGTCGAGGCGACACGCTGTCAGTTCCTGGTGGATTGCGGGCTGCACCAAGGAGGGGCGGCGGAGGACCTCCGCAACCGCGAGCCTTTTCCCTTCGACCCGACCGCAATCGACTTCTTGCTGCTGACCCACGCGCACATCGATCACTCCGGGCTCATTCCCAAGTTGGTGCGCGACGGTTTCCGCGGCCCCGTGCACACGACCACGGCCACAGCCGACCTGGCCGAGATCATGTTGCTCGATTCGGCCCACATCCAGGAAATGGAGGCCGAATGGCGGCAGCGGAAGTCCCGCCGGGCGGGCCGCCGGGCCGCCGGGCCCCTCTACACCCAGAGGGACGCCGAGAAGGCCGCCGACCTCTTCCAGGGCACCGCTTACGACCGGGTCATAGAGCCTGCGCCGGGGGTGCGGGTTTGTTTCCGCGACGCCGGTCACATCCTGGGATCGGCAGTGTTGGAGGTGTGGCTGACGGGCGGGTATGGGGAGGCGAAGCTGGTCTTCAGCGGCGACGTGGGGCAGCCTCACCAGCCCATCGTACGCGACCCCGAAAACGTGCTCCAGGCCGACTATCTCATCATGGAGTCCACCTACGGTGACCGTCTGCATGAGGGTTCGGGCGACCCCAAGGAGGAGCTGGCTGCCATCCTGCAGGAGGCCCACCGCACCGGTGGCAACGTGATCATCCCTGCCTTCGCCGTGGGCCGCACGCAGGAGCTCATCTACTTCCTGCGCGAGCTCTGCGCGGAGCGCTGTCCGGACATGGATATCTACGTCGACAGCCCTCTCGCCGTACGGGCCACCGAGGTCTTCCGCCGGCATCGGGAAGCCTTCGATGAGGAAGCCGCGGAGCTCATCGCCAACAACGGCCCCATCTTCAACTTTCCCCGCCTGCATTACACGCAGAGCGCCGACGAGTCCCGGGCCTTGAACGACAAACGGGGCGTCGTCATCATCTCCTCGAGCGGCATGGCCGAGGCCGGGCGGATCAAGCACCATCTGAAACACAACCTGTGGAAATCCGAGGCCCACGTGGTGATCGTCGGTTACCAGGCTCAGGGCACGCTGGGGCGGCGGTTGTTGGAGGGCGAGAAGCGCGTGCGCATCTTCGGGGAAGAGATCGCGGTGCGGGCCAAGATTCACGAGATCACCGGGCTCTCGGCCCACGCCGATCGGCGGCAGCTCTTGGAATGGGCCGCACATTTTCAGCCTCCGCGGTTGACGCTTCTCACTCATGGCGAACCCGAGGCGGCTTTCTCCCTGGCGCGCGCCCTCGAGGACGCGCTCCACTTCGAGGTGGTGGTGCCTTCCCCGCTCGAATCCTTCGCTCTGACCGAAAGCAAACACGATACCGGGAGGCGGATCCCGTGACATTCGATCCGGTTTGTGGTGCGTCGATCCAGGAGCGGAAAGCCGGCGCGGCCACCTTCTACAAAGGCCGCGTCTTCTATTTTTGCTCCGAAGAGCATCGCGACGCGTTCGAGGCCAATCCCGAGGTCTATGCGGCCAGAGTGACCAGCGGCCCGTTGAAGGTGGGGGTGATGGGCGCGGCCTCCGGCGATCTCTCCGAGGAGGTGCGCCGGAGAGCCTTCCGTCTGGGAGAGGCCGTTGCGGAGATGGGTATGGTGCTGATCACCGGAGCGGCACCTGGGCTGCCCTGGGAGTCCGCCCGCGGCGCGCAGGCGAAGGGAGGGCTGTCGGTGGGGATCTCCCCGGCCTTGAGCCTCGACGAGCATGTGAACATCTACCATTCCCCGGCGGACCATTTCGATGTCGTGATCTATACCGGGAGCGGGCTGATGGGTCGCGAGATCGTCAATATCCGCTCGAGCGACATGGTGGTGATCATCGGGGGACACTCGGGCACGCTGGGGGAGTTCGCCATCGCGTACGACGAGGGCAAACTCATCGGAGTGGTGGAGGGGAGCGGAGGCATCGCCGACACCATCCCTCGGCTGGTGGAGGCCATCGACAAGGAGACCGGGGCGGCGATCCTCTACCATCCCGATCCGGCGGTACTGGTGCAGCGGCTGGTGCAGACCTACGTGTACAGCCATTTTCAGAGACCCTCGGTCTTCGTGCGGAACAACGCCGGGAGTGGAGAGAAGCCGCAAGAGTAGCGATCGTCGTGGTGTTCCGAGCCTCCTCAGGGCCCACCGAGGGCGGCCGGCCCCCGGCCCGGGATTCGCCCAACAAAAAAAGCCCCGACGGGGCTCTTCTCGAGGCCTTGCTCCAGGCCCGGAGCCTAGTGCGGCGCTTAGGCCGCCACCGGCTCCTCGGCGAGATCGCCGTTCCCGTATCGGGTGATATCGCCCACCCAGTGCCCGCATTCGGGGCAGATCCAGGCGAACAGCGGGATCTCTGCCCGGCAGTGGTCACACATCTGCGTGTGATGCATGCGCAACCACCTCCTTCCTGGTCCGTTATCGCGGCCTCTTGGCCGCCGGGCCGAAGCCAGTATAGCACAGGACCAAGGGAGTTTGTCGTCCGCCTACGTGAAGCATCGGCTCCACCTCGCAATCCGCGTATGTGTACATGGAGTTTGTCGTCCGCCTGCGTGTAGGACCGGCGCTCCCCGGGTGATATAAGTGGGCAAGCCTGTGTGCGGCAAGTGGGCAAGCCTGTGTGCGGCGTTTCGCGGTGCCGGGATGCGGGCGGTTCGGGCGGCCGGCGGGCCGGCCCGCGGTCTGGGCGATTGCAGACAAGGAGGTGGGGTCCGTGCCGGTGACCACGCTGGTAACCTTCTCCGTGGAGCGTGTCGAGGTGATGGACGAGGAGGGCAACGTCGATGAATCCCTCATGCCCGATTTGACGCCGGAGCGCATCCGCGCTCTCTACGAGATCATGGTGCTCACCCGCCGGTTCGACGAGCGTATGCTCAAGCTGCAGCGGCAGGGCCGGCTGGGCACCTTCGCCCGGGTGATGGGCCAGGAAGGCGCTCACGTGGGGGCGGCCTTCGCTCTGCGCGACGAGGACTGGGTGGTACCCGCTTTTCGCGAGGCCGGAATCTTTCTCCTGCGGGGCATGAAGATGGAGCACTTCCTGCAGTACTGGGGAGGAGACGAGCGCGGCAACCTCATCCCGGCGGGGGTGCGCATGCTGCCGACGGCTATCCCCGTGGGCACGCATATGCTGCACGCCGTGGGTATCGGCTGGGCCATGAAGCACCGGGGTGAGAAAGTGGCGGTGTTGACCTCTTTCGGGGAGGGCGCTACGTCGGAGGGCGACTTCAGCGAGGCCATGAACTTCGCGGGCGTGTTCCAAGCGCCCGTGGTCTTTCTCTGCCAGAACAACCAGTGGGCCATCTCCGTGCCCTACCACAAGCAGACCGCCGCGTGCACGGTGGCCCAGAAAGCCGTGGGTTACGGTATGCCCGGAGTGCAGGTGGACGGGAACGACGTCTTCGCCGTGTACCGCACGGTCTCGGAGGCGCTGGAGCGGGCCCGGAACGGGGACGGACCCAGCCTGATCGAGGCCCACACCTACCGGGTGACCGACCACACCACCGCGGACGACGCCCGCCGCTACCGTTCGGAAGAGGAAGTGGCCGTGTGGCGGCGGCGGGACCCGATTGCCCGCTTGGCCCGCTACATGAAGAAGAACGGCCTCCTTGACGACGAGGGGGAAGCGGCTGTGGAGACCCGGGCCGACGAGCAGGTGGCGGAGGCGGTGGCCACTTTCGAGGCCATGGAGCCGCCCTCGCCGGAGGAGATATTCGCGCACGTCTTTGCCGAGATCACACCGCCGCTGGCCGAGCAACGCGCCGACCTTCTGCGGCGTGTGGGGAAAAGGGGGTAGGAGTGGCCCGCATCAACATGGTGGAGGCCATCGATCAGGCGTTGCTCCAGGAGATGCAGCGCGACGACAGTGTGATCGTGCTCGGTGAGGATGTGGGCAAGGACGGCGGCGTTTTCCGGGTGACCGACGGCCTCGTGGAGCGCTTCGGAGAGGACCGGGTCATCGATACCCCTCTGGCCGAGTCGGGCATCGTGGGGTTCGCCATAGGTATGGCTTTGGCAGGCTACCGGCCGGTGGCCGAGATTCAGTTCTCGGGTCTCGTGTATCCGGC
>JAMDDA010000164.1:759-6204 GCA_023488925.1 Actinomycetota bacterium | reverse complement strand
CCGCCATGGCCTTCAGGTTTTCTCATTTGCATCGTGGTTGCCATCTAGCGCTACCCCCGCCTGTCGGCCATGTCGAACAGCACACGCTCGCGGGCCTCGTGGATGCCCAGGGCCTCACGCTTCTTCTGAATGTGGGCCATGGCGGCCTCGAAGATGCCCTGCCAGTCGGCGATGAACTCCAACTTCCCGCCGAACTTCGCCTCCCAGCCCTTGGTGTGGATATCGGTGACCACCCCGGAGGCGCGCACGGGCGACTCCACCCCGCCGAAGATGACGTAGGCGCCGCTGCCGACGCAGTACGTGGCGATCTCGAGCGCTTTCTCGCAGTAGTACTCGGGCGAGATGCCCACCGCCGGTATCTGGTCGATGTCGTCGCCCAGGCCGCCGGTCTCCACGACACCGGAGAGGATGGTGAGAATCCGGGAGTTGTCCACACAGCTCCCCACATGCAGCACGGGGGGCATGCCCGTGGTCTCGCAGACCTCGGACAAGCCGGGACCGGCGTGCGCGAACATCTCCGGCGTGAGGTACCCGTGCTTGCCCGCAGCGTGGGCGGCGCACCCGGTCACCAGCACGAGGACGTCGTTCTGGATGAAGCTCCTCACCAGGTTGACGATACCCTCGTCCTGGGTCGCCCGCGGGTTGTTGCAGCCGACGATGGCCGCGGCACCCTGGATCTTGCCGTTGATGATGTTGTCGTTCAACGGCACGAAGCTGCCCCGGAACGAGCCGCCGAGCATGTACCGGATGTACTCGTGGCTGAAGCCGGCGACCACCGGGTTCTTGTGCTCGGGGATGTGCATCTGTGACCGATCCCGGTTCGGGAAGTTGTCGATGGCCATCCGCACGATCTGCTTGGCGATCTCGAGCGCCCGGTCTTCATGGAACTCGATGTGGGTGGCGCCCTCGATTCTCGCCTTCGGGGACGTGGTCACTACATGGGTGTGGAAATTCTTGGCCACGCCCACGAGCCCCTGGAACACGCACTGGATGTCGGCCACCATCAGTTCCACCGCGCCCGTCAGCAGAGCCAGCTCCTGGTGAAGCGAGTTGCCGGCCGGCGGCACCCCGCGCCGCATCCAGATTTCGTTCGCCGTGCAGCAGATGCCGGCCAAGGTGATGCCGTTGGCGCCTTTGCTCTTGGCATAGTCGACCATCTCCGGATCCTGGGCCGCATCGACGATCAACTCCGAGAGCACCGGCTCATGGCCGTGAATGATGATGTTGACCTCGTCTTCCTTGAGCACGCCCAGGTTGGCCTCGCTGGTGAGCGGCTTGGGTGTCCCGAAAAGGATGTCGGAGAGATCGGTGGCGATCATGGAGCCGCCCCAGCCGTCGGCCATGCACATGCGGACGGCATGGTCCATGATGTGGTCGGCGTCCTGGTCCGTGCCCGCGTGCGTGCGGTGCATGGCCTCGACCACCTCGCGATCGAAGCCGCGCGGCGTGACTCCCAGCTTCTCCCACAGTTCCTGGCGCTTCTTGGGGGCACGCTTCACGTAAGTCTGGTAGCCGTCCTGCCGCCCGAAGTCGTGCAGGGCGGCCAACGCCACCTCTTCGGCCAGGGTGAGATCGTCCTTACCGTCGGTGTCGATGTCGAAGTACCCGGCCACTGTGCGCAGTTTGACCGGGTCCTTGATACGGTAGTCCTTGGTTTCTCCCCGGGCCACGGCCAGCAAGGCCAGGGCGATACCACGGCCGTGGTCGGCGTGAGCCGACGCGCCGCCGGCGCAGGAGCGGATGTAGTTCCGGGCGGCCACGGTGGCCAGGCTCGCCCCGCAGACCCCGTGTTTCTCCTCCTTGTCCTTGCCGATGAAGCGGCAGGGGCCCATGAAGCAGACCTTGCAGCAGGCCCCTTCCGCGCCGATGGGGCACGCGCTCACCTCGTCCACCCGGGAGAACATGGTGGAGATGCCCCGTTCCTGCGCAATTTCGAGCATCTCGAGGGCGGCGGGGTCGATCGACTTGGCCGGCCCGTTTCCCTTCTTCTTGTCGGTCATGACCCTACATGGCTCCTTTCTGCTACTCGCCCTTCAGGCTGGCGACGGCCTGGCGGACCAGAGTGGCGGATTCCGGATGCCGAAGCACCACGATGTTGGCGCCCGCGAGAAGGAGCGACACGGCGGTCAGAGACTCCCACATGAGGCCCCGGGTCTTGCGCTCGCCGGTGCCGGGAAGCTCCTCTTCCGTTACCTTGGTCTCCTTCGCCTTCCACGCTTCCTGGCCGACGGTCGCGATGATGGGCATCTGCATCTTCGGATCGTTTTGGGCGAGGGCGGCCAGACGGTCCCGCTCGAAGACCGTGAAGGCGTACTCCAGCCCGTATCCGAGCGCACCGGTGGTCGGGTCCATTACGATGGCACTCTCGTCCACACCCAGCTGGGACAGGAGCACATTGAGCTGCTTGGCCAGGTTGACATCCATGGGGGTGAAGGCCACGACGCCATGTTTGTAGCCCATCGCGGCCGCCCCGATCGGCCGGTAGTTGTCTTCTTCGGCGTTGCCGATGACCACCTGGTGGTCGGCCAGGGCCTCGGCCACGGCTTTCATGACGTCCACATCACGTTCCACGTCGCCCGAGCCGACAACGATGACGGGCACACTCAAGCTCTCGACCACCTGCTTGGCCAGAGCTGCGGCCTCTCCGGGTTCGCGGGCGAGCCCGTTCGGGTCGGTGCTCTTCAACCGCAGGTAGACGATTTCGGCCCCGAACTCGTCCACGACCTTCTTCGCCCAGGCGCCGGTGTCAGCGTAGACGTCTTGATAGATCGTATCGAGCTCGGGCGACCAGTCGTCGGGGGCCATATCCCACACCTCGAAAGCGATGCGGGGATCGTTGGGCATCTGCCCCTCGAAAGTGTGGAAGGGGAAGGCGGTCTCACCGCCAACGGCCATCCCGGCGATATGGGTTTCGCGAATGGCCCCTTTGTACGTCTCTGTGGGTGCTTGAAACGCCAAGTCCGTCACTCCTTTCTCTTGGCGACGATGCGCGTCTGGATCCTCTTCTTTGTCTCTATGCACCAGCGAGCAGTCGCGCTGCCCGCAACGTGTTCTTGGCCAGCATCATGTTGGTCACCGAGCCCACGCCGCCGGGCACGGGAGTGATGGCTTTGACCTTCTCCACCAGCTCGGTGAAGTTCGCATCGCCCACGGTCTTGGCCTCGGCCTGGGCCAGATCCGCGCCGCACTTCTTGCAGGGATCTTTCTTGGCGCGGTTATAGGTGCCGCACTCGGGGCACACGATCACACGGTTGATGCCCACATCGATGACCACGGCCCCGTCTTTCACCTGGTCCGGCCCGATAAGGTTGGGGAATCCGGCTGCGACGATGACGTAGTCGGCCGCCGTGGTGTGCTTCTCCAGGTTGCCTTTCATGGACGTGAACACATGGACCGTGGTGGTGGACGCGTTCCGGTTGAGACAGAGGAAGCTCACCGGCTTGCCCACGATGTTGGAGTGGCCCACCACGCAGATCTCGGCGCCTTCGAAACCGTCTTTGGGGTCGATGCCCTCGCCCTTCATGTAGCGTTCCATGAGCTCGATACAGGCGGAGGGAGTGGCCGGCGGGAACGTCGGCTCGCCCAAGGCCAGCTTGCCCATGTTGAAAGGGTGGAAGCAGTCGATGTCCTTGGAGACGCTGATGGAGTTGATCACCGCCGAATCGGAGATGTGCTCGGGGAAGGGGCGCAGGGGCAGAATGCCCGAGACCTTCGGGTCGGCATTCAGCGATTCCACGATCTTGATGACGTCGGCCTCGCTGAGGTCGGCCGGGTGGGTCTCCTCCCGGTAGTGGAAGCCCATCTCCGCGCAGAACTTCTCCACGGCCCCCCGGTACATCTTCGCGCCGAAGTTGTCGCCCACCAGGAGGGTGGCGATGCCCGGCTCGATGCCCTTGGCCTTCAGCTCTTCGAGCTCCTTCGTGAGCTCCGCGCGGATCTCGTCGGCAATGGCTTTTCCGTCGATGATCTTCGCACCCATGCAGTCAGCCTCCACTCGCTCCGTTTAACCCAGCTTCTCATAGGTCATCGCCACGACGTGTTCGCGCAGGCGGGCGGTCTCGTCCAGGATGGCCTGCACCCGCTCCCAACTCACGCGGTTGAATTCCGCGTCGTCGATCCAACCGATGTTGATCTTCACATTGAGGGCGGCGCTCTGCGCGGCGGCCTCGGCCAGCAGCGCGGCCACACCCGCGTCGCTCACCGCATTCACGTTGCCGATCTCGGCGGCGATCGCACTGAGTCGGGCCACCCGCAGCACCTGCTCCCCGATGGCCAGAGGCACCCGGGCGGCCTCCTTGAGAGCGGTCTGCATCCGCGCCGCGCGCTCGGCGGTCTGCTCCTCGGTTTCCCGCGGCATCTTCATGGCCTCGGAAACAGCTCCGTACACCTCGGCATCGCGCTGCAACAACTCCTGCAGCATCTCGCGCACGGCCTCCGCTTCCCCCAAGAGAACCTTGATCCGCTCTTGGACGCCGGCGTACTTCTCCTTGCCGATGGTCAGGCTGGCCACCATGCTCACCAACCCCGCGCCCAGCGCTCCCACCAGCGCCGCAACGCTTCCCCCACCGGGCTCCGGACTCGCTGTAGCCAGCTTGTCCAGGAACGCCCGCATGCTCCCATCCACGTAGGGTACCGCCACTCAGCTTCCTCCCTTCTCCCCCGGCTCGCCCGCTCTGCCACAAGAACGGCCGCCCCCGTGGACGGCCGTCACCTCAGTACGTACCGCTCGACCAGTACACGCACGGCGGAAAGACCGGCGGAGTCCTCGGGCAGTTGGAAAAGGTGCCTGCCCTCCAGGTCGCCCGCGAAGAGCAGCTCGTCTTCGGGGATGACGCCCCCGAAGGGCACCGTCGTGTGCTCCAGCAGTGCGTCCACCGCGACCGCGCGGGGAACCCGGTTGATGACCACGTACCGTTCTTTCACGACCAACCCGAGCTCGTCGATCAGCTCGCCGATGCGCTCCACCGTCCGCATCCCCCGCACCGTGGGGTCGGAGACGATGAACATGACGTCTACGTCCCGGGTGGTGTGACGGCTGAGGTGCTCCAATCCGCCCTCGTTGTCCATCACCACCCAGGGATACTCTTTGGCCAGTGTCTTGATGTACTCGCGGAACAGGTTGTTCGCATAGCAGTAACAGCCCGGGCCCTCCGGCCGGCCCATGACCAGCAGGTCGAACCCCTCGGCCTCGGCCAGGGCCTCGTGCATCTTGTACTCGATCCAGCTCTGCTTGTCCCAGCCTGCAGGGATCTCGCGGGCGCCCATGAACGCCTCTTCGCGCAGCCGACCCACAGAGGTAGGCGCGCTCACGCCCAAGACTTCACCCAGGTTTGCATTCGGATCCGCGTCGACCGCCAGGATCGGCGCAGCTCCCCGAGCGAGCATCTCCCGTATGAGCAGCCCCGCCAGTGTGGTCTTGCCCGTGCCTCCCTTGCCGGCTACGGC